>JAFOZC010000270.1 GCA_017391305.1 Oscillospiraceae bacterium
CTATATTTATATGGGTAAGGAGTCGGAAGCTCCCTCTAAGCTCTATATCGGTTTACCAACAAGGACACAGATAAGGAACGGTATCTGAGCCAGAGCTACGGCAATGTTAATCTGGATACAGGAGGATGGGCAAAGAGCAGTCGCATCGACGCACCTGTCTTCTCTTCTTCCGGGGAAGGAACCATGAAGCTGAAAATGGCCGCCGATGCCACTCAGGGAGTTTTCTATATCCAGTCTTCCCCGGCAATTAATCGGCCCCTGTGTATGGAATATGACACTAAGAATGCGGAAATCGTCCAATTCCGCTTGAAAATGAAGAATTTCAAGGCCTATGACAATCCCCGTATCGGTGTGTATTTCTACAGCACTGTGAAATCTCATCCTCTGGGTTCGGACACCATTCGGAATGTGGGTACTTCATTGTACTATCCTACCTCGGAGGAACTGAATCGGGATAGCTACATTACGGTGACCTTCCCTGTCAGTGAGGCTGTGAAGGCGGCTGAGAAGATCACGGCTCTGCGGCTGAGCTTTATCGGCATGGAAAGCATCGGCACCTCCCAATTAGGAGAGATTACTGTGGACTATGTCTATGTAGGGCCGTCGGCCTTTGCTCCGGAAAAGCCTGCGACTGTGACCTATATGGATGATAGCGGCAAGGTTCTGGCAACGGAGGTCGTGTTCGGTGGTTCTGCCGCCTCCTATACAGGGCCTACCCCTGAGAAAAAGGCAACGGAGACAGAGCATTATATTTTTACAGGCTGGGACAAGGATCTGAGCAAGGTCACAGAGGACGTGACCGTGATTGCTCGGTTCAAGGCAGAGCCCCACAGCTTCACCTACGAGACTTTGGACGAAAGCACCCACAGGGGGCATTGCCCCTGCGGTTACACTACCGATGCATTGCCCCACGCCTGGGATGGGGGAACTGTGACAACACATCCCGATTGTAACAGCGGCGGTGTGATGACCTATACCTGTACCGACTGCAAGGCGACCCGGACCGAAAGCACAGCGGCAGCGGGGCATAGCTATACTGCCGAGATTACGGAGCCCGACTGTACGGAGCAGGGATATACCACCTATAGCTGTTCTGTCTGCGGCTTCAGCTATCGGGACAACTTCCTCCCTGCAAAGGGACATACAGAAGTAACGGACAAGGCCCTTGCCCCCACCTGCACCACAGAGGGCATGACAGAGGGAAAACACTGCTCCCGTTGTAACACCGTCCTTGTAGCGCAGGAGACGGTTCCCGCAACGGGACACCGCTATGTTTATACAAGTCTGAACCCATACAGCCATCGGATTACCTGCAAGAACTGCGATTTCTATGAAGAGAAGTCCCATAGCTTCTCCGATGGAAGCTGTATCTGCGGTGAAAAGGAGAACAAAGAGCCTGTGGAGGATGCTACCTTGAAGATCAGCCACAGCCTGAATCTGGCAAGTGATATTTCTGTGAATCTGGTGGTATCGAAGAGTCTTCTGGCAGGCTTTGACATGACCACGGTGTATATGGAAAGCACCGTGGACAGCTATGAGGGAAATATACTGATCGGAAGCAAGACCTTCAGGATCGAGGCTGTGGAGAACGGCGGCTACTATTATTTCACCCTAAAGGGACTCACGGCGGTGAATATGAATGATCGGATCCGTTCTGTCCTTTACGGAAGCAAGGAAGGTCAGAGCTATTATTCTCCCACAGACGATTACAGCATTGCAGACTATGCCTATTCCCAACTGAACAAGTCTAACAGCTCGGATGCTCTGCGGCGCTTGTGCGCAGATCTGCTGAGATACGGTGCTATGGCTCAAAGCTATAAGGGCTACCGTACCGATGCTCCCGCAGACGGAAAGCTCACAGAGGCACAGAAGGGATATCTGTCGGATCTGAATGCCGTGACCTTCGGCAATACCAATGGGGAGTTAAACGACAACCCTGCGCCGGAGGTGCTCTGGGCAGGAAAGGCGCTGGATCTGAATTCCAAGGTGACACTAAAGTTTGTCTTTGATGTGGGAGCTTACAAGGGGGAGGCGGAAGCACTGAGCCTTGTCATCCGCTATACGGACTACACAGGGAAGCTCCAAGAGAGAAGGGTAAGTGGGGCGGAGGCCTATGGCACGAAGGAAGGCCGTTATGCCTTCTCCTTCGACGGCCTCTTGGCGGCAGAATTGAGAACTACCCTTACTGTACAGATCTATGAGGGAAGCACCCCTCTGTCCTGCAGTCTCCAATATAGCGCCGATACCTACGGCAACAACAAGACAGGCACACTCTTAAATCTTTGCAAGGCCCTCTTTGCATACGCAGACAGCGCCAAAGCTTATTTCGCAGGATAAATTCAATGGGACTGTCTCAAAATGGCGATCATTTTGAGACAGTCCCTGATTTTATGCGAAGTAAGCCAGAGCGCTGTCGGAATAGGCGAAGAGAGCCTTGCAGACGGTCAGGAGCTGACCGGTTTTTCCGTTGCCGTAGGCTGCACCGCTATACTGCAGGGTGGCGGAAACACGGGTGTTGCCATGGTAGACGGCGGCGGACATGACACTGCGAAGCTCTGCGGCAAGCAGATCACTGAAATCAAAGCTATAGAGCTTCTTTGCACCGTCATAAACCGTGGGATCGGTGAGGGTGACTTGGACGGTTTCGCCCTTATAGTTCACATAGCTGATGCGGAGGCTCAGGTCTTGGGGATCTGCGGCAAAGGCAGTGGTGTCGATGACGAACTTTACGGCAACCTTGCTTTCCAGATTCAGTGCCTTACCTGCCCAGGTGACGGTGGGATCCTTCAGGTCATTCAGAACGGTGTTCTCTGTGCCGAAGACCACATTATCAAGGTCGGAAAGGTAGCTTCTGTGGGCGTCGGTCATGTTGGCATCTGCCGGAGCATCAATGCGATAGCTCTTATAGCTCTGGGCAGCAGCGCCATAGCGCAGAAGGTCTGCGCAGAGGGTCTTCAGGCTGTGGGGGGCGTTAGCCTTGTCCAACTGGGAGTAGGCATAGGCGGCAACACTGTACCCATCGGGGTGGGAAACATAGCTCTTCCCGTCCTTTGTCATATGGAGAGTGGCGGTGACGGTATTGTTCATAGAGACAGCATTGATGCCGTCTAAGGTGAAGTAATAGTAATCGCCATTGGCCACGGCCTCTACAGAAAGATGTTCTGTGCCGAGGAAGAGCGTTCCCTCATAAATCGGGATCTCACAATCCAGGTAGAAGCTGTCGTAATCTGCAAGGTCAGCGGCGGAAACGGCATAGTTAATAGAAATGTCACTTGCTAAATTCAAGGTGTGCATGATTTTAATGTCCCGTACCGTGGGTTCTGCATTTTCCTCTGCACCGCAGATACAGCTATTGTTTGTGAAGCTGTGGTTCTGGGTTTGGGTTTTGCCGCAACGGGCGCAGAGTGCGGTATGGGTATCGCCGTTGTTGGTATAGCTGTAGTCGTGACCCAGACGGGGGAGAACCTCCTGAGCCTTGAGCACCAGACCGCAATCGGCACAGACCAGACCCTCGCTGAGACCGGAGCTGAGACAACCGGCGGCCTTGCCGGGAACGACCTGCGTCCTGTGCTCCGCAATGGGGAGCTCGGTCTGGGGGATCAGCACTGTGCCGCAGACACCGCAGTGGGAGCCGTCGGACAGACCGGTGGCGGTGCAGGTGGGGGCATAGCCCTTGTCGGTGACGGGGCTATGGTCAAGCATGGGAATGACCGAACCGACGGAAAGGGTAGCATTGCACACACTGCAGACCGTATCTCCCGTGTAGCCTGTAGAGCTGCAGGTGGCTTCCTTGCTGTTGATCAGCTTGGGGGTGTGGTCGGTCTTGGGGATGACCTCGGTATAGGTCCTGCCGCAGGAACAGGTGAAGGACTTGCCACCGTCGGCAGTGCAGGTGGGGGCAGAGGTGATCTTCTCCGTGTAAGAGTGAGCAGTGGCGGTGAAGCCGGCGTAGACCTTCATATCCCCCGCGACATTGCTCAGGGTTGCGGCACTGCCGCCTACAGCGGTGAGCCATGTGCTGAAGCTGTAGTGATTGCTGTCATCATAGGCCTTGGTGGGGGTAGCGCCTGTGTATTTAGCGGTTTCCCCCTTCTTGACCTTAACAATCTGGAGAGTCTTTCCCGCTTCATCACAGAAGGTGACGGTATATTCCGGTGTGGTGGCAAAAGCCTGCTTCAGCTTGCCGCAGAAATCGTAGTCTTCGTAGTAGCCACTCTTGCCGGCATTGGCAGAGAAGTACATGACACCGTTGTGGATGTCGATGCTCTCGAACTCCAGGAAATAGCTGTAGGTAGAGGATGTGACATAGATACTTTCGGAAGCAATGGCGGTACGGGTGGCGGAGCTGCCGGGATAGTTGCTGATGTCATAGGCGAAAATGTAGTTGTGTCTTCTGGGTGTTTTATTCGCACTGGCGGTCATGACATAGTAGAGTCTGCCGTTATCATAGGTCATGCCCTGTACATCATAATAGGTGGTGCCACTGCTGCTCTTGTAGGTATAGGTAGGAGCGCCGGTGGGGGTGGGAGCAGAGGAGTAGTTGATGGAGAAAGCCTTGGTACACGATACACTGCCGCTTGCCTTGTTCAGGGGGATATCCATGGCATAAACGTTGGAGCCGTTAGCACCTAAAAGGGTAACGGTGGTATCGGTCTGCTTGAAAACGGTCAGGCCGGTAAAGTTGCGGTTGGTAGAGCCCTGTACAACATCATAATATGCTACCTTTTTGATATTCCCGCCCACGACCTGGAGCTTCCAGATACTATGGGTGGCAAAGGTGCTGTGAGACTTGTGGTACATGGTGGTCAGGTAAAGATAGGTAGTGCCGTTTACTACGACGGCGCACATGTCATTGCCGTGACCCAGCTCCACGAAGTTCGTCAGAGAGGTGTCCTCGCTGTACAGCATGTGATTGGTCACACCGGTACTGATGTTGGTACGGTAGAAACGAGCCTGATTGTTGTTGCCGCTGATCATTTTGAAGGTATAGATGTACTTGCCGTCGGTACACATACCCTGAGTAGCGACATAGTCGTTGGGGATCTTGCTGATTTTGGTAAAGCCGCTGTCACTGATGGAAAGTGCGAAAGCTCCAACAGGCAGGAGGCTCAGAACCATAACCAGAGCAAGAACAAATGCAAGGGATCGAAGAGGGAATTTCATAATAGTTTCTCCTTATCTTTGAATTTATGGTTGCCCATAGAATGAAATTAGTATATCATTGCCCCAAATTCTTGTCAATGGAATTATACAGAGAATTCCAATATTCCCTTGGGTGAAGGGGCTGTTCCGAATCCGCATATCGGAATGCTCCACCCGTTTTATTAGAAATAAGTATGAGGGGTAGAAGATGCCATAATATGGGGGAGTCTGCAAAAAAGAAACCTCCCCCTGGAGTGGGGGAGGTGGGGGGAATTACCGTTCTTTGGCAACGAAGAAAAGGGCGATGGTGCCGGGGCCGGAGTGGGCGCCGATGACGGGGCCGACGTAACCGATGTGGATGTTTTGATAGCCACAGCCTTCCCGAATCATTTGGGCAAGGAGCTCGGCATCTTCCCTGCAATCTCCGTGGCCGATGAAGATGGTCTGCTTCTCCGGCTCTATGGCGGTGGCGGCCATTTGGTCTGCCAAGGCCTTGAGGGAATTCTTCCTGCCACGGACGGTGGAGACCTTCACCAAGTGACCTTCGTTATCTACATGCAGTATGGGCTTGATCCCCAGGGCAGAGCCGATGAGAGCGGTGGCGCCACTGAGTCGTCCGCCGCGCTTCAGGAAGAACAGGTCGTCTACGGTGAACCAGTGGGCAAGACGGAGCTTCAGATCCTCGGCATAGGCGGCGGCCTCTTGCAAAGTGGCACCTTCCTTGCGCTTCAGGGCGGTGAGATAAACCATGAGACCCTGTCCCAAGGCGGCGCCCAGAGTGTCTACAGTGAGGATCGTCCGCTGGGGGAATTCCTCTGCCAGCTCCTGTGCGGCAATACAGCCTGCGCTGTAGGTGCCACTGAGACCGGAGGAAAAGCCCAGATACAGGATATCCAGACCCTGCTCCAGATACTTGCGGAAAAAGCCGGTAAAGCGATCGACATTAATGGCGCTTGTCTTGATATTTGCACCGTTGCGGAGTTTGTGATAGACTTCGGAGAAAGGAATATTGCTTTCGTCGGGAAGGTTCTCGTAGTTCTGTTCTTCCAGCAGATAGGTCAGGGGGATCATGGAGATGTCAAGCTCCTGATACTGTGCCGGAGAAAGGTCAGCGCAGGAATCGGTTAAGAAAATATAGGACTTCATTTATGCCTCCTTGGTATAGTAGATGATCATTTCTGCAGTGTGGCGAATGATGTTGGTCTGTTGTTTTTCGTCAATGAGACCTCGGAAATGGACGCCTCCTGTCAGGAGGTTTGCCAGGATCATGCCGATCATTTCGATATCTATGTCTTTGCGGATGGAGCCGTCTTTTCTGCCGCGGGACAGGGCCAAACGGGCAGGACGGTCAATATGATCCACATGGACAGAGCCGAACTGCATGTAATCCAGATCATAGCACAGCCCCTCCCGCATGGAGTAGAAGCCGATGTCCTGAAGGAAATCTACATATTCCGGGTGTGCCTCATAGGTGTCTACGTATGCTCGGATGATACGGGCAAAGGTCTCGTGGCCTGTTTCCTTTGGCTGTTCTGCCTCTGCGTAGCGGCGGCGATGCTCGTTGAGATATTCCTGCAAAAGGTGGTTGGCTACCGCAACGGCAATGGATTGCTTGGTACCGAAATAGCGATAGACAGACATGGCAGAGAGCTTTGCATCCTCGGCAATTTCCGCCACGGTGGTCTTGTCGATGCCGTATTCCAGGAAACGGTCTTTCGCCGCCTGAATAATGGCATTGCGGTTGGTGGTGCGTTCTTCTTCTCTTGTCATAGTTGTTCCTTATCTGTCATGGTGTGGAATATTATCTGTTAGTGAGACTATAACCTGTTAGTTATTATAACAGAAAATGAGAAAATGTCAAGCAATAATTGTCGAAGGCTTCCGGCTTGTTGGTGACGAGTCTATGATTGGGCAGGACTCTGAAAAGGACAGAGAACAGCCTCCCTTATGAATGGGGGAGTCTGTTCTCTGCTATATGCTTTGGGGAGATAGTGCCTGTGGGTAAAGTTAGAAAAAAGCTTCTTCCCTATAGCTACCGGGAAATTCGGGCAATTGGGGCAAGGAAAAGGCGGACGATCCGAAGGCTGAGGTTCAGCAGTAAGGAGGCATCCCATCAGGAATACAGAAGAAGACCGAGGCCAAAGGAAAGTGCATTGCACAAGAGACTGACCATTCGGGCTTTGCCGGAGGTGACCTTCAGAAGATTGCGGTAGAACCAGGCTTCTCCCCATACCACAAGAAGCTCCAGAATCAGGATGAAGCTCCACAAAGCCACGGTGTTGGGCCACAGGAGGTAAAATACGATCTGCAGGCAATTCAGCAGGGGATTGGTCAACACATTGCATAACAGACCTACAGACAGCCACCTTCTCCGAGGGGAGAAAAACAGCAGAGGGACACTCTCTATGACAATTGTGGGGATCAGTGCAGACAGCAAGAGCCTGAGTACAGAAAGGATCTCGTTCATAAACTGCTCCTATGGCTGTGGAGATGGTAAGCAGGATCAGTCTTCAAGCCCTTCCTCCCCATGCTCCTCTGAGAGCGCTGTCGTGTCTACGGAGGCTCTGCTTCTCCTCTTGATCATAGTCACGACCACTGCTGTAGTGAGAAGGAGCAGCAGTACTACCGCCGCAAGGGGCAAAAGCCTGTGATACAGAGCGGACGAGCCTTCCGCTACGGGAGGGGCTGTTGTGACCTCCTCTGTGGTGACAGGGGGGAGAAGTTGGACCGTTTCCTCCGGAGGAATAATGACATCATAATAGGGGTGAAGCATATTTCACAGCTCCTTTCAAAATGATTCGCGTTGGGTCAGGATCCCTTGTGGGTATCCTCTGTATGGGGCTTCTTGCATGCATTCTCCTTCCGAACCTTTCGGACAACGAAAACCAAGCCGATCACCAGCAACAGGATCACAGCGATCACAACCAGAAGCACAATGGTAGAAATCGCAATGATAGGGCCGGGAGCGATAGCATCCAGCATAGTATAGAACATAACAGAACCTCCTAATGATAGTATTTTTATGTTTTGCAGATGGGATAGAACAGGATCAGCATCTCTTTTTCAAGGAGAATTTCAGACTTACCGCCGCGGCGGCACCAAGGATCAAGACAATGAGCTGATTCACAAGCAGCCCTTCCGGACGGAAGAAGAACACAGGGGCGACACCCACAAAGAGGGCCACCGTGGTGATGCCGAAGCCGAAGGCAGGATTCTTTGGGAAAGCGGAGGCAAGAATGGCAACCGTTACAGGCATGGTCATGCTGAACAGCCCCACACCAATGAGAGATACTGTCATCAGCTCATTGCCGAAGAGCAGAAAGGGCAGGGAGAACAGCAGACTCAAGCTTGCGGTTTTTTGGTAGCCGATCCGATCACAGAGCACACCGCCCATATATTTGCCGATCCCCATGGAAGAGAAAAGCAATATGGCATGAAGGGTATCCTTCTTCCATGCCGTGGGGATGGCATAGGCAACATAGGAACGGATAGCGGCAGAGAGGAAGGCTAACAAGACGATCATCCCCAGAGAGAGCTTGTCTGAGCTGACATGGAAAGAGCAGGCTTCCTCCTTGTCTGTCTTATGAAGGAGAAAAGCCACCACACAAAGAGCCAAAGCAACCACCATGCATCCACAGGGGATCCACAGGAGGCTTTGCTCCATCCCACCTAAAAGCTGGCCGGTGATTACCCCAAAGGAGCCACCTGCCACAAAGGTACTGCAAGGCCCGATCTTCCCTCCTGCATGGGACAGGCTATGCTTTGCTCCGGAAATATGCACCGCAGCATTGCCAAGGGTCAGGAGGAAAAAAGCAGGAACATCAAACGGCAGGAACAGCGCAAGCAGCAGCATCAAACAGCCAATGATCCCCAGAAGCTCTTTTTCCATCCTGTCCACCCAAAGCCCCAGAAAGCACTGAGGAATAAAAGCAAGAGCATCAAAAAGGAAGCCATACACCCACCATAGCGCACTGTATCGGAAACGGGAAAACAGAAAATAAAAACAACATACCTCCACGGAAAAATGGACAAAGCCATACATCCACCCCACGGTATTGGTAGAGATCCGACCTTTCACATAATCCCTCCCTTGCGATTCAATAATTTCAGCATTTCAGGATTCAAAAAAATCCCCTTTGTCAAATTAGACGAAAGAAGGGGATATAAGTTCCAAGATTTTGAATATTTGGCAAAAAAATAAACAGAGCCCATTCCATGACAAGGGGCCTGTAGTCCATAGAAGTCTCACAGCCCAGCACGGACCTGTGTCCTGCATCCACGATGCCCCCCAAGCCCTTGCCTCTCCCATAAGGAGAGGCAAACGCTGTGCGGAAATTGCAAACAGTTCCATAAACCGAAAAGAAACGCTCCGTCCACCGATGCCCACCGAGCCCTTGGCTCTCTCTCCATCTACCGATGTCCACCGCACCCTTGGCTCTCCACCATCCATCGACACCCACCAAGCCCTTGGCTCTCCCTCCGTCCATCGACACCCACCAAGCTCTTGGCTCTCCCTCCGGGAGAGCTGGCGCGAAGCGCCTGAGAGGGCTCACCGCACCGATTCTACCGACAAGCTACCCTCAGACCCACTGCACCGATTCCTTATACGAAACTGCATTCCTGCACGAACTGTCTGCAC
>JAFOZC010000271.1 GCA_017391305.1 Oscillospiraceae bacterium
GGTGAACTGGGTCTTGTTGTAGCCCAGCAGACCGCCGGTACCCTTGGTCAGCATGTAGATATCGGTGATACCGTTCTTAGCGCAGCGCTCGGCAATGACGTCGGCACCCAGCTCGGCAACGGTCTCGCCCCATACCCACTCGCCTACCAGCTCGAAGCCCTCAACGACCTGAGTCTGGGGGATCTGTCTGTAGGTAGCGATGGTGGTGATGTTCTTGGTAACAACGGAGAAAGAGGTGTCCCAACCCAGGAAACGGTAGCCGGGACGGACGGGATTTGCAGGAGCAGTAGCAGCCTTGCCGGGAGCTACCTTCTCCTCTGCGATCACAGTACCGTCGTAATCAACGAAGGTAACGGTGTACAGGGTCTTGTCCTCGTATGCGTTGTAAGCACGGCTCTCGTTGGAGTTGATCCAAATTCTTGCATAAGCAATACGTGCGTTGGGATCGGTGGGAGCGCCTTCGAAATCGATGGTCAGCTTGCCCTCTGCCAGAGTGGGGATGATCTCCTCCTGTGCATCATCGGCAAAGCCGATCTTCACAGAGCGGCCGTCCTCGGCGATCTCAATGGGAGCTTCAGGGTTGATGCCCTCGCCCAGAGTGACACCGGTGATCTTGACGCCCTCGGCAGCCTCAACAATGACCCATCTCCAGCCACCGTCGTTGTAGGTGTTGATGCCATGCATCTCCATGTTGCCTGCGCCAAGATCATAGGAGAACTTGGCATAGCTGAACTGGCTGTGACGGAAGTGGCAGATACCCAGAACATTCTCGTTGGGAAGCAGGCCACGGATCGCCTCGATGTCAGCCTGAAGGTCGGCAGACTTCATGGGATAGTAGGACTGAGTACCCATAACGACCTTGTTGCCCATTGCAACAGAGTTCTCTGCGATTTCCTTCATCCACTCAGCGCCGAAGCCATAGTTGCTGGAGTATGCCATGGGAACGATGTAATCGTACAGCTCAGCGGCATCCTCGTAGTTCTGGCCGTAGTGGAGGTCAGCAAAGGCCTGATCATAGCCACCTTCGGGCATAAGAGCGCCGGAGATGATCAGATCGGGGTTAATAGCCTTGGCAGTGTCACGGATCATCATACCGAAGTCCATGACATTGTTGCGGCGGTATTCGCCAATCAGCAGAGCATCGGGATCGCCGGCTCTGTACTGATTGAAGATGTAGTCAGCATCAACAGTGTCATTGATATCAAGCTGAGCCTGGTAGAAGGTCTTCCGGATCAGGTACTTGACATTCTCAATGTTTGCGCCCATGGCTTCCAGATTAGCGAAGTCTTCCTCGCTCCAGCCATTGCACAGGTGGTTGTAACGGATGTAGTCCAGGTGGATGCCGTCGATCTCATAATTGGTTGCCAGCTCGGTAACAACTTCCTTCATGAATGCACGGTAGCCCTCATTGTAAGCAGCCAGGAATGCATTATCCCGCTCACGGACAAAGTGCCAGTTGCCTGCTTCAGGATTATTTTCCTTGTAGTTCTCATCGTTGAGAGCGACCAGCCAAGCATGGACACGGATACCCTTTGCGTGGGCTGCGTCAATGGTCTCCTGAAGGACGTCCTGATTCTCACGGGTCAGGATGTCGGTGAATTGAGTCTGCAGATAGCCCAGCATGCCGCCGGTGCCCTTGGTCAGCAGATAGATGTCGGTCACACCCATTGCTGCACAGCGGTCAACGACCGTCTCTGCGCCAAGCTCTGCAACTGTCTCGCCCCAAATCCATTCGCCAACGATCTCGAACTCTTCCTGAGGTACATATTCCTGTACTTCAGGCTCGGTAGCCGAAATCGGCATAACGAACATGGAAAGCAGCAGAGACAGGCAAATGAGCAACGATAAAATTCTCTTGGTCATAGCGTTTTCTCCTTTACTTTTCCGTAAAATTATATCGATCCCGCCCCCTCGAGCATGAGGGCGAAACAGATACCAAAGATAGTAACAGCAGACCTCTTTACCGCAGTATAGAGTTAGTCCACTGTATTTGTAGTATATACCAAAAGTTCCCTTTTGTCAAACCTTATCTTTGCATGGAGTACACAATTTTTCCCTTTCAGAACCGTAAGCGTTTACATTTTCTTCAACATCTTTCAGATTTCCTGTATTTAGGGAGAAATGCTGTCTTTTTTCACAAATTTTACAAAAAACACCTTGCTATTTTTCTTTAATATGGTATATTGGATGTAGCTCCCAATAATTTACAAGAAATATTTCAAGGAGGACCATTTATGAAACGCTTTTTATCGATCCTATGCATTCTGAGTCTGCTCCTGGGGCTCCTGACCGGCATCAGCTTCGCCCGTCCCGGTGGCAACGACGACGACGATGACGGCGGCGGCAGCAACACCGGCGATTCCAACGGAGTTCTGGAAATCGTTGTTCCCTCCGGTGTCTCCATCACCATGAGAAATGCCTGGGCGGGAACCGGCAGCACCGTTTCCGCCAGCTCCACCTCCACCTCCGGCGGCTGGAAGACCTATACCTACAGAGGTCTGGCTACAGGCTCTTACAGCTTCACCACCTCCGGCAGTGGCTACAAC
>JAFOZC010000272.1 GCA_017391305.1 Oscillospiraceae bacterium
GATGCTATAACGGTGTCAGCAATAATATTGCCGGTGAGATCCTGAACTTCTGGGTATTGGATGGGGAAACTCCCGAGCCCGATCCCGATCCTACTCCTACTCCCGATCCCGAACCCGATCCCGATCCTACTCCCACTCCCGATCCCGATCCTTCCGGCACGATGTGTGTCATTGCCGCCAATGTGGGAGGAATCTACTATGCTATGGCTAACACCTTCGGCAACAAGGTCGATAGCGCCGAGATCTCTGTAATCAAAGGCACGGTTGAGGGCTCTGCCGCAGGTGCCTGTGCCGTAGAACTGACGCAGGTAGCCGGAGGCTGGACGATCTCCTATGGCGGAAAGTATCTGGCCTACAAGACCGGTACCAACCTGGGCGCCTCTGCCGATCCCTATGTCTGGATCATGACGGAGGGCGACAATGGTACCACCAGATTCGTGGCTTCCACAGCAGATACCCGTGGTCTTGTTTTCCGCGCAGGAACCTACAACAAGTTCGGCGGCTATGCTCTGAGCAATGTGACCGAGGGCAATACCGAATACTATGATCTGGAGCTTCTGTCTATTGCAGGGGAAGTTCCCCCTCCCAGCCCCGGCCCTGATGATCCCGATCCCACTCCCCAGTCCAAGTGCTACAAGCCCAAGGCCACTCCCGCAGCGGGCTTTGTCCCTGTAGGCACTGCCATCACCTTTACCTGCTCCACTGCAAATTCTCATGTCGTGTACCACACCGGTGACGGCAATTGGGTGGAATTTGAAGAGCCCATTGTGCTCAACGAAGACATTACCTTCATCGCCAAATCTCAGGCAGAGGGCAAAGAGGACAGTGACGAGGTGACCTTCGCCTATACCGTCTTCACTCCCGGTGAGGAAGAGGCGGTTCTGGTCACCGATGTGAATCAGCTCCGATCCGGAGACAGGATCATTCTGGTAGCTCAGGGCTATAACTTCGCCATGGGTACGGAACAGCGGAACAACAATCGCGGTTTGGGCAATGTCATCAAGGACGGCACTGTCTGCACCTACGACTCTGCTACCCAGATCCTTGTTCTGGAGGCAGGCACTACCGATGACACCTACGCTCTCTACACGCTCAACGGCAGTAACGGCTACCTCTATGCCCCCACGGACAGCGGTAACCTCCTGCGTACCAATGACGACAAGACCGAGAGCGGTTCTTTCTACATTACGATCACGGCAGACGGTACGGCAACCATTACCGCAAATACCGTGAAGCTGCAAAACACGATCTTCTACAACACCAGCAAGCTCTTCTCCTGCTATGATATCAATAAGCCCCAGAAGCCCATCTGTATCTACAAGCTGGGCGGACAGGAGCGCCCCGAACTGCCTAAGAACGGGGAAACCGTGAGCCTCTACAGCCTCTCTGCAAGAGGTGTGCTCTCTGCCGCAAAGGGCAGTGCCATCACCACCGTAGAGGCAGAGCTGAAAAACGGCTTGGCACAGTGCAGTAACGGTGCCTTCCTCTTTAAGACCGAAATCAAGGACGGTTACTACCGTTTCTATAACGAGTCCTTCGGCTACCTCAGTGTTAAGGGTAACAGCGCCTGCTACAGCACCGCCGCTACCGAGGAAAGCGATTGGACCTTGGAAGCCTTCAACGGCGGCTACAAGCTCCTGTCCCGTGACGGCAGAGCCCTGCAGGTGCTGGATCGGAAGGCTGCTCCCCGGACGAAGGATATTGGGGACAGAGACACTCTGACCTTCCTGCTCTATCCCTGTGGCAACGAGGTCATCACAGAGGGTGTGGTGAATCTGCCTGAGGTCATCTTCGGCAACCCTGCCCCTGCCTATGCCGGTCAGGATTATCTGCTTCCCTTCTCCGTAGATGCTGTCTTCGGTGTGAAGGAGCTGACCGCTACTCTGGGTACGACGGCTCTGGAGCTGAAGGAATCCTACGGCCGCTACACCGCTGTCATTCCTGCGGAGCTGGTACAGGGGGTTTCCCTCACCGTTACTGTCCGCGGTACGGACGGAAAGGGTGTTGCTATGGAAAGCTCTGTCACCGTCACCGTCAAGGACGAACCCATGATCTCCAACATGCAGCCTGTGGCAAACTCCCAGACTAGGGAGAATAAGCGCCCTGTGATCTCTGCAAAGCTCAGCAATGCAGGGGATAAGCCCACTGTCACCATGACCGTCAACGGTCAGCAGGTGGCTGTCACCTATGCAGACGGTACTGTGACCTATGCGCCCACCGCCGACATGACAGAGGGACGCACGACGGTGATCCTTACGGTCACCCGTCAGGACGGCAAGACTGCTACCAAGAAGTGGAGCTTCACTGTTGGGGAAGCAAAGTATATCCTCCTTTACGGACAGCTCCACTCCCATACCGGTGAATACTCCGACGGCTCCGGCACTTTGGCAAGTGCGCTGGAATATATTGCCGCTCTGCCGGAGGAGGCAAAGGTAGACTTTGTGGCCTTCACCGACCACTCTAACTCCTTCGACAAGCCCGAAGCGCCTAACCCTGAGGAAGCCCTCTATGATCTGGATCTGGCAACGCCCGAATCCCGTGAAAAGTGGACGACCTACAAGACTGTCATGGCAGAGTTTAACAAGGCTCATGCTAATGAGATCCTGGCACTTCCCGGCTTCGAGATGACTTGGTCCGGCGGCCCCGGACACATGAATACCTTCGTGACCGAGGGTATCGTTTCCCGTAACAACAAGACCCTGAACAACAAGGCTGCCGATGCCGGTATGCGTGCGTACTACGAGCTTCTGACCCGTGACGAGGGCGAAGACAGTATCACCCAGCTGAACCACCCCGGCGCTACCTTCGGCAACTTCACCGATTTCTCCTACTGGACACCTGAGGCAGACAGCCGAGTATATCTGGTAGAGGTTGGCAACGGAGAAGGCCCCATCCCCAGCGCAGGCTACTTCCCCAGCTATGAACAGTATAACATGGCTCTGGATAAGGGCTGGCACGTAGCTCCCACCAACAATCAGGACAACCACAAGGGTAAGTGGGGCAATGCCAACGAAGGCCGTGATGTCATTCTGGCAGAGGAATTCACAGAGGAAGCCATTTACGATGCCATCCGCAACTACCGTGTCTATGCCACCGAGGATCGGAATCTGGAGATCCTCTACACCGTCAACGAGCTGCCTATGGGTACCATTATAGAGAATGTTCCCGAGACCCTGCAGTTCTCCGTCAGCCTGAAGGATCCCGACAGCACCGACAGCATCAGCTCCGTAGAGCTGATCGTCAACTCCGGCAAGGTCGCCTATACCTGGAGCGATCCTGCGGAGCTGGAGGCCGGTGTTCTCACCGCAGAGCTTGAGCCTGAGTACTCCTACTACTATGTCCGTGTGATCCAGGCGGACAAGGACATCGCCGTTACCGCCCCTGTATGGGTAGGCGAGAACCTGAAGCTGGGCATCCGTGAGGCAGGTCTGGATGTAGACTTTGCCGTTGTGGGAGAAGAACTGAACATTCAGACCAAGTTCTACAACGACGAGATGGCAGATGCCATTATCAAGAACATCATTTATACCGTAGACGGCAGTCAGGTTCTCTTTGTGGACAACGAGGTACATCTCCTGTCCGCAGGCAGTGAGGAAGTGATCTCCCGGAGCTACACTCCCACTGCTTCCAAGCTCATGACCGTCACCGTCACCGCCGTTGTGGAATATGACGGCAGAGAATACACCTTCACCGCCGCAGTGGAGCTGGATGTGGCAGAACAGCTTGTCCTTATGGGCATTGACGGCTCTCACCTGAATGAGTATGTCAGCGGCAAGTACACCCAGATGATGAACAACTTTGCTACCCTTGCAAAGGAGGCAAAGATCAGCACCAAGCAGCTCAACAGCTCCGAGGCTCTCCTTGCCGCCTGTGCAGATGTGCGCTATGCCGCCATCGTCCTCAATGTTCCCAGCCGCCAGCTCACTCAGGCCAAGGTTTACAGCCAGGAAGAGCTGAATGCGCTGAAGGCCTTCCGTGATCGGGGCGGTATCCTGATCATCTCCTCTCTGGGCGATAAGGGAGATCTTCTGACTCCCCATATGGCAGCTACCCAGAACAGCCTGCTGGAAGCTCTGGGCTCTTCCCTCCGCTTCATGGACGATGCAGTGAAGGACGGTAGCTATAACACGGTCTATGCCGATGCCTTCGGCACAGATCCTCTCACAGAGGGACTTGAGGATGCCATTGAGTACTACAACGGTTCTTCCCTTTACGCAGTGGATGCACAGGGCAATGCTCTCAGCACCCTGCCCACAAGCGTCAGTCCTGTCCTCTTCGGCAATTCCAATTCCGTCTCCAAGGACGAGGATGCCGACGGTCTGGGCGGTACTGCTGTGAAGTACAGCTATTCCGGCGACCAGCTCCGCATTCTGCTCATGGCGGCAGAACGTGTGGAGGGCAAGGGCATGATCTTCCTCAGCGGTGTCCCCTTCATGAATGACTACAATGTTGTCTTCCCTGCAGAGAACGGCAACAATGCACTGGCAGAGAATCTCCTTCGTGAGATCAACCCCCTGAAGATCACCCCCATCTCCGAGGTCAGGAAGCAGACCGAGGTAGGCTATAAGTACAATATCGAAGGTGTGGTCACCTCCAATGCCTCCGGCTATGACAAGGATACGGCCTTCTTCGATTGTATCTATGTTCAGGACGAGACCTCCGGCATCAACTGCTTCCCTGTTGCGGGAGAGTTTAAGATCGGTGATATCGTCCGCATCAGTGGCGCAACGGAATTCTACATCGGTGAGCCGGAGCTTCAGGTTCAGACCATCGAGAAGATCGGTGAGACCCAAGTCCCCGATCCTGTGGAGATCACCGCTTCCCAGCTCAACAGCAGAAGTGTGGAAGGTATGCTGGTCACCCTGAAGGGTCGTGTGGTCAAGTTCACCGTAGCCAATGGGCTGGTGGATTCCATCTATATCATGGATGCCAATGGGGATATCGGCCGTGCCTTCATTGACGGCTACATCACCTCCGGCAAGGCCATCGAGAACCTCTGCGATGGCAGTCCTATTTCCGTCACCGGTTTGGGCTCTTATGACAATACCTATGCCATCGAGCATGACAGCTATGCCCGTATCCGTGTCCGTGACAGAGCCGACATCATTGCAGAGCCTCATACCCACAGCTTTGTAGACGGTGTCTGCACCGACTGTGGCATGGGCGAGAACATTCTGGCAGGGAAGCATCCCTTCACCGATGTGGATGACCTGGCATGGTTTGCGGGTGCAGTGCAGTATGTCTACAAGCACAAGCTTATGAGCGGTATGAAGGAGACGGTCTTCGGCCCGGACGAGACCCTGACCAGAGCCATGATCGTGACCATTCTCCACCGTATGGCAGGCTCTCCCAAGCCGGAGGGTCAGACGACCTTCACCGACGTTCCCGCAGAAACCTGGTACACCGATGCAGTGACCTGGGGCTATGAGAACGGCATTGTGGCAGGTAAGAGTGCAACTCAATTTGATCCGGAGACGGCTGTGACCCGTGAGCAGATGGTTGCCTTCCTCTACCGCTTCGCCATCTTCATGGACTTCGATACGGAGAACTATGTCCCCGCAGACCTGTCGGTCTATGAAGATGCATGGATCCTCTACGACTACTCCAGACCTGCCTTTGCTTGGGCAGTGGGAATGGGCATCGTCAGCGGTATGGGTCACAACAATCTGGCACCTCAGGGTACTGCAACCAGAGCCCAGGTCGCCCAGCTGATGATGACCTATCATCGTCTCCTTAAGAACAACTGATCCTTCGGGAAAAACCCATAATACTGTTTCTTGATAAAATGGTTTGAAAACCATTTTATTGCAGGATGAATATCCTGCTTAGCCTTTGGCGGCAAGAACAGTATTACACGGCATTTCTTGGCGGCTTTGCCGCCATGCCGCTTACCAGCGGCATAATAAAACGGTTAATCCGTTTTATTAGAAATAA
>JAFOZC010000273.1 GCA_017391305.1 Oscillospiraceae bacterium
CATCCTGCATGATCACCTTGGTGGTACAGCCACTGTGGGCATGGGGAGAGGAGGAAAGGCTGAGCTTTAGATTCTTATACTTCATTTCTTTGCCTCCTTTGCCTTTGCGTCACGGAGCATTTTCTTGCCGGTGCGGAAGCTTTGTACCAGAGGGATCCTTGCAGGACAGCCATAGGCGCAGGAGCCGCACTCTATGCAATCCATAAGATTCCGCTTTTCCAGATCCTCCAGATCCCCCTTCTTCCGAGCTTTATGGAGGAAGAGGGGCATGAGATGCATAGGACAAACCTCCACGCACTTGCCACAACGGATGCAGTGGGGCTCATTTTGGGGAGGACGGTCCTCTTGAGAATAGCAGGTCAGGGCATTATTACCCTTGATGGTAGAGGCCTCCAAGGTATGCTGGGCAATGCCCATCATAGGGCCGCCTACAAAAATCTTGTAGGGATCGGAGGCAAAGCCTCCCGCCGCCTCCACCAGATCCTCGAAGGCTGTGCCGATGGGAGCTAAAAGGTTGCAGGGCTTGGCAATGGCCTTGCCTGTGACCGTAATGGCTCTGCGTACCACAGGCAGCCCCTCAAAGACCGCATCGCTGATGGCCGCACAGGTGGCTACATTGAATACCGCACAGCCTACCGCCGCAGGAAGCCCTCCGGGAGGTACGCAACGGCCGGTCACCGATTGGATCAGCTGTTTCTCTGCCCCTTGAGGGTAGCGCACCTTCAGAGGAAGAAGCTCCGCCTCTCCCTTAAGATGCTTACGGAGGGAAGCGATGGCTTGGGGCTTATTGTTCTCCACCCCAATGACGGTCTTCTTGGGATTCAGGATAGCATTGATGACAGCAATGCCACGGAGGATCCTCTCGGGACTTTCCTGCATCAAGCGATCATCGGATGTAATATAGGGCTCGCATTCCGCACCGTTAATGAGGACGGTATCCACCTTCCCCAAGCCGGAGGACAGCTTCACACTTGTGGGGAAGCCTGCACCGCCCATGCCGGTAATGCCGGCCTCACGAATGATGGCGATCAGCTCCTCCGCTGTCAGACCGTCCAGACTGTCCCGTTTCTGCACCGTGGGGGAAAGGGTGAACTTGCCGTCACTTTCAATCACCACGGATTCTACAAAGGTTCCCGTAGGAGAAGGCCGAGGGCCTACAAAAACAACCTCACCGGAAACCGAAGCGTGAACCGGCGCACACAGCCCCTGTCCATCTCCGATCTTCTGCCCTACAGTGACCCGATCCCCCATGGAAACCAGAGGCTTACAGGGTGCTCCGATGTGCTGAGACATGGAGATCGTCACTGTCTTGGGAGATATGGGCCTAATGGGCTCCATACAGCTAAGCTCCTTATAGCCCTTGGGATGAACACCGCCGAAAAAAGAGTGTGCCATACTTTGCATCACCTCAATTCATATTAATACGAATCCATCATATCACAAAGTCACAAAAAAATCTACGACAAAAGCCCATTTTTTTCAAATTTCCATAAATTTGTCCCTCGACCCCGCAATTTCCATTTTGCTGTCCCGCAGGATACATGATGCTCTCCCCCGTCGCAACCGCCTTATTTTTTACGTGTATCGGCACTGCCTCCAAAGCTCCTAACAAGCCCTGCCTTCCCGGTAGGTGTGAGGCTTCCTAAGGGGCAGAGGGTGCTATGGCGAAGAGTTTTATTTTCTTTTGAATAAATTTATTTTTTATTTTAACAAAATTAAACTTGACTTTAATAAAATTAAGGTTTATAATATAAGCACAAGAAATAGAAAGGAGATCGATATGGATGAGAACCTGCTGCCGGAGTGGATCCGGTCACTGGATGAGAATGACCTGGCCTTTATGAAGCGCTTTGTCCTATCCTCCGGCTCTCTGAAGGAGGTTGCCTCTCAGTATAATGTGACCTACCCCACTGTCCGCCTGCGCCTGGATCGTCTGATACAGAAGATCCAAATCAGCGACCAAGGAGAAACCGAGCCCTATGTGGCTCTGATCAAACGGCTTGCCATTGATGACAAGCTGGATTTTGAAACCGCCAAGCTCCTGATCGGAGAATACAGAAAAATGAAAGGAAGTCCCTAATATGTTCGGTATCGTTAATATTATCATCACCCTGGTGATTCTCGTAGGAGTCCTCATTCTGCACATCTTTTTATCCCGCATGAAGAGTCCCATCCCCGGCCTGATCCTGCCTCTTCTCTCCTTCCTGCCGGCAACAGCCTTCCCCTTCCTGATGATCCTCCGGAGTCCCGGCGGCTTCGGCAGCCTCCTGCTCACCTGGCTTCTTGCCAATATCCCCACCCTGATCCTTCTGGCCATCTACTTCTGCTGCCGCCCCAAGAAGGCTGAAGACCCCATCACTAAAATGAACATTCAGGATCTCTGATGCAAAAACACGGGCTGTCCTTGAGACTGCCCGTGTTTCTGTATCCTATCTGCCGGATCAGCCACCGCAGGGATGGCGTCCCTATGCTGTGGGAATTCTTGCGTAAAAACCCTTGGGTATGAAGGATAGAAAACAGCCCCGAAAGCCTTGGCTTACAGGACTGTTTTTCTGTTCCTCGGTATGAATGATGCCGTGGGGACTTGCTTAGTTTTTCTTTGCTTCCGAACGCTCTGCTTTGGTTTTGCAGAAGTGTTCCAGAACAGGGATAAAGGTCACGCAGACCAGGCAGGCGGTGAAGCCGCCGTTGTACAGCAGGAAGCCGCCGTGGAGGTCGGGAACGCAACGAACCAGGAAGAAGTGGAGAATGGCTGCCACAGCCCCCCAGAACCAGCCGTAGGTTCCTGCAATGGGAGACAGCGCAGAGCAGAAGCAAAGGCCGATGACAATGGTCTGATTGCTGAGAAGCCATGCATATTCCGGTCCCATAAGGGCTCTCATGCCGAAGGAGGCAATGGCATAGCCCAGCATGCTGGGCCAAACATTCCGAGGATGAGAGCCGGAGCAACAACCTGCCAACATGCAGAAGACACAGCCCAAGGCAACAGCATTGTATTTCACACCGCCGCCTACCAGATTGATCAGATTATAGTAGGCCACGATAAACAGACCGTAAATACCTACATTCATGAGGAAGACCCCGTTGCCGAAGGCATCGATAAAGTCCACCCCGTGGCCGGAATGCTTCATAAGCTTCCAATAATCCTTGGGCTTCGTTCCCATCAGGAGGGATACGATCACGCAGATCCCAAAAACGGCAATGGCGAAAATATTGTAGATCCCCCGAGAAACAACATCGTTGCTGAAGGAATCGGAGGGCTTTGCCACACCCTTCCCTACGAAGAGAATAGCATAGAGGAAGAAGGAGATCATGCCCAATGTCATAGCGGCAGAGTAGAGGCTGAAGCCCTTGTGGGTCTTGGGGGAATGGGACAGGCTGGCAGGAACAAGGAAGCCTACCACAAGACCTACGACCACAGCGTAGGCGAGACCTACCCAAGTAAAGCCCTGAGGATCTGCATTGGGATAGCGGAACAGCAGATCTGCATATAAGGGACACAGGGCGGTAGTAAAGAGCATGGCATTGGCCTGCTTGCCGGGAGCTTCCTTTTTCACAAGGCAGTACAGCAAAACACCAAGGATGCCGAACCACATATTGACAATGGTGATACCCCAGAAAATAAAGCCCATAGTCAGCAGGAAGCCCAGAACAGAGGGAGCGCCGGCCTTGGCACCGGGGAGGCAGAACAGAAGGGTGCATGCCAGGCAGACCAGAGCACCGCTAAAGAAGGTGCCGGCAAAGCCGCCGATGGCAAAGGCATTGGTGGCCGCTTTACAGGTGCTGGTAAGCAAGGCCTTCGTCCCTGTGAGCATCTCTGCCCGATCGGGACACAGAACCGCTGCCACAAACATGGCAAGGGTGATGAGTGCAAAGAACAAACGAATAAAGTCATGCTTGGAGCATTGGTTCAAACGCTTCATGGTAATTCTCTCCTTTAATAAGAGATGAGCCAATGGAAGCTGTCCATTGACTCATCTGCTATAGAATCGTAGGGATCGATCAGATGGTCTTTTCTGCGGACTCGATGACGTGCTTCATAAGCACGGAGGTGGTAACAGCACCGACACCGCCGGGAACGGGGGTGATGGCCTCAACAATGGGCTCTACCTCGTCGAAGATGGCATCGCCGGA
>JAFOZC010000274.1 GCA_017391305.1 Oscillospiraceae bacterium
GAGTACCACACAGAGCGCCTTGCCAACGCAGGACAGGAAGTCCCCGATTACACCCAGATCACCATTGACGGCTACCCCGTGAACACCAAGCAGGGGACTACCCTTGCCACCTACGCAGGCGCATCTCTCCTCCTGACCTCGGAAACCACCCTTCGCATTTTCTTCACCGTAGACAAGAGTGTACAGGAAACCTTCACCGTCACCTACAAGGGCGAGACTCTCCCTTTAGGCATCCGCTACGGCAAATACTACGCTGACATCCCCGACATCGGAGCCAAGGACTTAGACGAGTACTTCACCCTGACCATCTCCGACGGCACGGAAACCGCAGAGGTCTCCTATTCTCCCTTGTCCTACTGCGCCTCTATCATCGAAAATGCCAAGGGCATCCACGACAGAGAGCTACAGGACGTAGCCGCCGCCATGTACCTCTACAACCAAGCCGCCAATGCCTATTTTCTCAAATAAATCAACGTTACTGCAGTGCTTCCTGCTCCGTACAAGGATCACTGCAGGGGACATTCTCTCACAAGCCCAATGATATATCGCCTGTATCCTTGTGCTTCCGCTTGACAGACCGTTTTCATTTGTCCTATAACATACGTACATTTACAATGTCGAGGTGGTATTTATGAAAAAATCAATCCTTTCCATCCTTCTTCTCTCTGCATTGCTTTTTGGGCTTTTCTCAGGAATTATGACAGCCTCCGCAGTCTATTCCCCACCTGCCGCAAGCAGTTCGGAGATCCTTGAGCAGCTCTCTCTGAGTGGTAACACCCAGCATCCCAGATTATTGGCAGACCGTGACGATTTTGCCCGAATTCGAAGGCTCATAAAAACCGACCCCTACATGATGAGCTGGTATGAACGACTCTATACCTATGCAGAGGGGCAATTGACAGAACCCCTTCTGGTTTATGAAGTTCCCTCCAATTCCCGTCAGCTTACCACCATTTCCAGAATTGCCACAGATCGACTTTGCAACATGGCATTTGTCTATCATATTTCCGGAGATCATCGCTTTGCCAAGCAGGCGGTGCAGGAGCTTGTGAATTTGAGCAAATTCCCGGATTGGCGAGCCAAGGAATATTTGGACATGACCCAATTGGCCTACGGTGTGGCCATCGGCTATGACTGGCTTTACCATTACATGAGCGATGCCCAGAGAACTACTGTCCGTGAGGCTATCTATCACTATGCCGTGAAGCCTACCGTTACTACCTATCGGAAGGATTGGTACAAAACCTCTGTGGGCAACCTTAACACCTGGTGTAACGGCATGGTGACAATGGCGGCGCTTTCCATCATAGAGGATTATCCCGATGATTGCGCGCTTCTGATCAGCGATACCGTGACCAATGTGCAGGTGGCTATGAAGAAGCTTCTGCCTATGGGCGGTTATATTGAAGCGCCTTCCTATTTTGGTCCGGGCATCAGCTATCTGGTACAGATGATCGATTGTATGGAATCTACCTTGGGTACGGATTTCCGTCTGTCAGAGGTCGAGGGGCTTCGGGAAACTGCAAGCTATCTTCCCAAAATGAATGGGGAACGGAGTGCCTTTAACTATGGTGACTGCGGTGCGGCGGTGATCGCTTCTCCCTCTCTTTACTGGTTT
Source organism: Oscillospiraceae bacterium (assembly GCA_017391305.1). Lineage (GTDB taxonomy): Bacteria > Bacillota > Clostridia > Oscillospirales > Oscillospiraceae > JAZOXB01. The sequence continues at coordinate 1,619 of JAFOZC010000274.1, forward strand.
GCGGATCGTTATCAGATGCCTGAGCTGTCTGTATATGAACGAGATCACCAGAGACCTACCATCTCCACGCAAGATGACTATTTAGCTCTGATCTGGTATGATCCCACTCTTGTGGAGGGTATGGTTGAATATGAGGGACGCAGCGATGCCCTGATCTATTCCGATGCATATGAAAGCACCGCACTTTTTCGTAGCTTCCCGGAGGATCCCAGACGGATCTTTGCCGGGATCAAGTCCGGAGATAATATGTCTCCTCATTCGGATTTAGACATTGGCACTTTTATTTTGGAAGCTCTGGGAGAACGCTGGTTCGAGGATCTTGGCAGTGATTCCTACGGACTTAGCGGATATTTCACTCAAGCCAAGGAGACAGATCCACGCTGGACCTATTACCGCAAACGAACCGAGGGACAAAATACACTTTTATGGAATCCCAACAGCTTAGGCGGTCAGGTTTTGAACTCCCAATGCCAGATCACGGGCTATGAAAGTGGCTATGACGGAGGCTTTGCCACGGTGGATATGACCGCCGCTTACAGAGGGGCAAGCTCGGTCAATCGAGGCCTTGCTTTGTTTGACAACCGTAGCCGAATTCTCCTGCGAGACGAATTTCGCAGTAGTACCACAGGGGAGCTGTATTGGTTTGCTCATACCAAGGCGGCAGTAAGCCTTTCCCAAGACGGAAAAACCGCTGAGCTGACCTTGAAGGGCAAAAGCCTTTTGGCTCAAATTGTTTCGCCTGCCAACGGGGTTTTCACCCTTATGGAAGCCAAACCTCTGCCGACCTCTCCCACTTCTTCCGCGCAGAATGCCAACGCAGGTGTTCAAAAGCTGACCATTCATCTTCCCTCTGTGAACAATGCAGATATTGCTGTGGTATTTACTCCCATCTTAGAGCAGAGAGACCGAGACAAAGCGTTGCCCAAAAATACTCTTGTTAACTTCTCCTCTTTGATCTCTTCCTGTGAGCCAAATACCGCCCTTGTTCCCAACTCTGAGGGGATCTATGAGATCCACACAGCAGACGAGCTGGTTCGTTTTTCCGAGATGGTGAACAGTGGCACTACCTTTGCAGGCAAAACTGTCCAACTTATGTCAGATATTGACCTGAAAAATCGGAGCTTCACTCCCATCGGCGGTAATACCGATTCCGACGGGAATTCCGGCAAGGCATTTAAGGGTACCTTTGACGGGAATCACCACGTGATCCGTAATTTGCTGATCTTCGAGCCCAATGGCTTTTACGTAGGTCTCTTCGGATATGCACACAGCGCTATCATTCAGAATCTTGGGATCGAAAGCGGATACGTCTTCGGTCATCGAAAAACCGCAGGTATCCTTGGCAGAGCGTACAATTCCACTTTGACGAACTGTTACAGCAAGGCAAAAATTCTCTGCCGTAATGGTCAGGCGGCAGGGCTGGTTGCCAATGCAGGAGGAATCACTACGATCCAAGACTGCTATCACAGCGGTGCGGTTCACTGTGGGGCAGAAATTGCAGGAGGAATCGTCGGTTTGATTGCTGCGGGCAACGGGATCACTCTGCGTAACTGCTACCACAGCGGAGAACTGACAGATACCCAAGGTAGCTGTGGTCTGGTGGGATATTACGGCATGAATGCCGATGCCGCTACCACACAGATCGTAATAGAAAACTGCTATACTACAGAGCTCCTCCGTGGATCTACTACCGGGGACAGGGACTACGTAAAGATCACAAACAGCCTCCAACTGACAGAAGCTGAGCTGCCTTCTATGGCCATTGCCTTAGGTTCAGCTTATATTTACGACTGTGAGTGGGAGAACCGTGGATTTCCCGTTTTGATATGGCAGTGTGATACCGTCCTGCCTTCGGATCTTCGCTTCACCACTGCCGCCCAGCTCCGGCGCTTGGCTTATGCGGTGAATAGCGGAGAAAATCAGTTCAGCGGAAAGACACTGTATTTGGAAAATGATATCGATCTGAAGTATCGTCAGTGGCTTCCTATCGGCGGAAATCTCCCTGACCAGAACAACAATATCAGCTTCCGAGGAAGCTTTGACGGTCAAGGGCATAAAATCAAGAACCTTCGGGTCACCACATCTCGCTACTATGTGGGCTTCTTCGGCAGTATGAACGGTACTCTGCGGAATCTTGGTATTCACAATGGCATCGTCAAGGGCTACCGTATTGGCGGTGGCTTGGTAGGTAGCTTTACAGGTACTATTGAGCATTGCTACAGCAATGCTACCGTTCTTTGCGACATTGCCGCAGGAGGGCTTGCCGGAATGATGGGCAAGGTAAACGTATCCAATTGCTTCCATAGAGGCTCGGTCAGTGCCGCATCCTTCTCTTATGCAGGGGGCATAGTAGGCTATTTCTCCGGAAGCTCCACAGGAAGCACTGTGGATCATTGTTATCATGTGGGAACTGTCAGCGGTAAAAACTTCGGCACGATCGCAGGTATCGCCCATAGCTCTGCGGCGGATATTACCATCCGCAACTGCTACAGTACAGGAACACAGCCTTTGTCCGACAGCAGTATTTCCGGCTTCCTCACGAATTGCGCTGTTCTCAGCGACAGCGAGCTTTTATCGGGAGAATCTCTTTTAGGCAGTGACTTTATACAAGACAGCTTCTACGGAAGTAACGAGGGATATCCTATTGCGTACCCCTTCCTGTATCACGGAAGCTCCGACGGAGCGATTCCGACAGATGATAAGGGAGCTTATTTGATCTCCACCGCCTTGCAGCTTCGCAGTCTTGCCTACCGTGTCAACGTCCTCGGAGAGAGCTTTTCGGGAAAAACCATCCGTTTGTGTAACGATATTGATCTGGAATATGAAGAATGGATTCCCATTGGCGGCAATGCTCGGGAGAATTCCTTCCGCAATTTCTTCCAAGGAACCTTTGACGGACAGGGACACAGTATCCGCAATCTGTGCATTTCCTCCGGGAACTGCTATGTAGGGCTATTCGGTCAGATCAAGAATGCCACCCTGCGGAATGTAGGTATTGAAAACGGTACGGTCATAGGAAATCGCAGTGTAGCCGGTATCGCGGGATATGCCGGCAATAGTAAAATTGAAAATTGCTACAATCGGGCAGATATTTCCGGCAACGCCGGTGTCGGCGGCATCGTGGGTATGATTGGTGGCAATAGCGGCAAGATCCTTGCTTGCTACAACCGTGGACGGATCTCCGGTCCGGACAGCTCCGGTGGCATCGTTGGCTATTTTGCAGGCAATACTGCCAATGTGACCATAGACTCCTGCTACAATGCCGCCCCCTCCTCCGGAGGCGGATTGGTAGGAACAGTTAACGCAAGTGTCAATAACTCCCTCCTCAGCAACTCTATCACTGTGGAAGACACGGTTACCGTCAATAGCCCCCAGACTCTTAGGGAAGAAAACTGCTCTGTGCTACCCTTAACAGAGCTTCGGGAAGCGGTGGTGGGCCTGTCCTCTGTCTATCGTCCGGACTACTTTATGCGGAACAATTATTGTCCCGTTTTGCAATGGGAGACCGCAGGGCATCCCACGGACTTTGAGACAGTATCCGACATCAAACTCATTCAAGATGCATACGATCTGGGCCTTTTGTCTTATTTGGTACGGAAGGGGACAGACTTTACAGGCACGACCTTCCTCCTGACC
>JAFOZC010000275.1 GCA_017391305.1 Oscillospiraceae bacterium
CCGTTCACCAGCTCCGGCTCTGTCAGTCCCTCTACAAAGAAGGCCAGGTCGGTTTCCGTAGTATGATTCTCGCCCCAGCCAAGCCTACCGGGTCGTTCTATAGAAGATCCATCGGGAAGCACCACAGGAGGACTGTTTTGGGAAAGGTTGTAGGGAGCTACAAAGGTGGCGGGATTCTCAAAGAGATAGCCGTCTGCACGGAAGTCCAGAACCTTAATGGGAATATCCAGATATGCAAGGGAGGGATCCATAAGCTTCTGATAGGAAAGGATCTCGTTACGTATGGCATCGATCTGTGTCTGGATATATTCGGACTTCAAAAACAGCTCCTCTGTCAGTGTCACATTGTACTGTGTATACAGTGCGACAGCCGTGGCATAGCTGTCAAGAAAGCTTCGGTACATCTCATCGGAAGCCCCCTCCGGTCTGGTCAGATAGCTTTTCATCGTCCCTATGGCATTGTACAGATCGGTGAGGGTATAGCAATAGCGGAACAGAACCAGACGGGTGTAGTCCGTTCCCAAGCCGTGGGCGCCGTAGTGATCTGTCTTTTCCCAGCCAAAGGACTTTTTATCCTGAGCGAGGGCGATGCAGTAGCGCTGTTTTCCCGCATCGTAATAGTCATTGATGACGATCTTCTCTTCATCCGAGGACCAGACCCAAGCGGTATGGGACGGTTGGGATTCGCCGTTTGCCAAAAGCGCCTCTGCATTCTGTACACGCAGGAGATAATCGCCCTCGGCAAAACGGAGGACATAGCTACAGTCCAAATTTGCGTTGGTACTCTTATAATTGAAAAGCATCGTCTGATGCTTGGCCACGCCGTCCAGAGAATTTCCTTGAAGGCTCTTCCCATAGGCATTGGCTCTCCCGTTCGTCGGGATCTGGGCGCCGTTAAAGAGATAGTAGCTCCCATCTACCTCTGCGGTAAGATAATATCTCCCCTTAAGGCAATCCAGAGCGGTATGTATCTTCTCTCCCCCTGTCCCCTGTTCCTCGAAGGTTCTGTAGCCTGTGAGATCCGCACGCTCATTGCCATACTTCAGAGCCCCCGTGGGCTCCCGCAGGCCTTCCACGGCCTGTCGGATCTCCTCTGCCGTAACAGCACTTTCTTCATTGCGGAGAGGCTCTCCGGTCTGCGTTGCTTCCGCTCTCCCGGGCAAAAAGCCCAACAGCACCGCCAGCGCCAGAAGAAGGGAAATGCTTCGTTTCATCCAATGTCTAACCGTCATAATTTTCCTCCTGTTTGAATTCTTAGCGATCCTTCCGTAGGAAGTGGAGTATAAAGGGGATGCTGATCAATCCGGTAATACAGTCGGAGAGGGGTTGCGCAAGCTGAATTCCTTGCAGGCCTAAGATCGGCACTCCGATGAGGAGCACAGGGATCAGGATCGCACCGGATCGAAGGGTGGACAGAACTGAGGCAATGCCCGCCTTGCGAATACTCTGGTACAGCATATTCACAGGAATGGACAGGGGCATGAACAGAAGACCCACTGCCGCATAGCGCATCGCCCTTGCGCCGATCTCCACGACCTTGGGAAGCTTTTGGAAGAGGGTGACGATCCCCTCTGCATAGAACATGGTAACAAGGCACATCAGAGCCATGAATACCGCAGAAAAACTCATGGTAAAGAGCAGCCCCTTCCGCACCCGATCCTTTCTGCCTGCCTCGTAGTTAAAGGCCGCAACAGGCTGGAAGCCCTGACCGATACCAAGACCCACACACATGACGAACATGGAGTAACGATTGACCACACTCATGGCCGCAATGGCAACATCTCCGAAGGGCTTGGTCAGATTGTTGAGCAAACTGCCGGAAATGGCAGTGAGCCCCTGACGGATCAGGGAGGGCAGACCTACACGCATGATATCCAGATAATCTCGGAATTTTTTACTGATATAGGACAGACGAATACTGCCCTGAGCCTTGTTACGGTACATGATCAGCAGGATCGTAAAGCTGACGACCTGAGACACCGCCGTAGCCATACCTGCGCCGTAAACCCCCAGTCCAACCACCTTCACCAGCAGATAGTCGCCGAAAATATTCAGAAGACCGCCGGTAGTGAGACCGAACATAGCATAGAAGGCCTTGCCCTCAAAGCGCAGATTGTTGTTCAGGATCAAAGAGCAGATCATGAAGGGACAGGCCAGCAGGATCCACATGCCATAGTCCCTTGCATAGGGCACAATGGTCTCGGTACTGCCCAACAGCCGCACCAGAGGTGTCAGGAGCAACAGACCCAGGGTCGTGATCACAAGTCCTACCGCTCCGCCTGTAAAGAAGGCAGTAGATACATAGGTGCTGGCTTCTTGGGTATCCTTCTTGGCAAGAGACTTGGCAAGCAGAGAGCCGGAGCCGTGTCCCAGCATGAAGGCGATGCCCTGTATGATAGATTGCAGAGCGAACAGTATGCCTGTAGCCGCCTGGGCGCTCTCACCCAGCGTTCCCACAAAATAGGTATCCGCCATGTTGTAAATACTGGTGATCAGCATAGATACCGTAGTCGGCATACCCAAGCGCAGGATCAGCTTGGAAACCGGTGTTCCTGTCATTTTATTATAGTGCAGCTCTGCGGTAGACAGTGTTTTTCCTTGACTCATATTTTTCCTCTTTTCTGTTTTCCCCTTCAGGGAAGCTATGTCTTGTACCACGGACAACAGGGACTGTTTGCCACAGTCCCTGTTTTGTGTTTGTATTAGTCTCTTCTCAGTGCTTCGATGGGGTTAAGCTTGGATGCCTTCACCGCAGGCAACAGACCGAAAAGCAAACCGATCAGCACGGAGAATATCACAGCCCCCATAATCGCAGGTACACTGATTGCCGTGGGGGTCTCCATAACACGGGACAGAAGCTGAGAGAAGCCGATGCCGCAACCGGCACCGATCAGGCCGCCCAGGCCGGTGAGAACTGCCGCCTCCACAAGGAATTGAGACAGGATCCTGCGGTGCTTGGCTCCCACCGCCTTCCGAAGTCCGATCTCTGCGGTACGCTCTGTCACACTGACCAGCATGATGTTCATGACACCAACACCGCCTACCAAGAGGGAGATCCCTGCGATCCAGATAAGCTGCTGGTTGGTGGTATTACTCATGGCCTGAAGCTGTTCTGCACGTTCCATAAGGTCGTTACTGCGGTAGCTGAGACCGGACTTTACCACAGTCTCCGCAACCAGATTCTGATTCAGATAATTTTCCACCGCCTTGCCCACAGCGGTCATATCCTCGGTGGACTTGGCGCTGACTGCCACACTGTAGGGCTCGTCAAAGCGGTAGACCACAGGCCATGCCTTCAGAGGCATGAAAATAGTGCCGTCTTCCGCAGGGGCATAAAGCTCATAGTCCTCCGGAGTCTGGATGTTGGGCTGAAACTCCCGTTTCCGCTCCAACACACCGATGACGGTGAAGGGCTCACCCATAAGCTCTATGATCTCCCCTACGGGATCCTTGGTGCCGAAAAGACTGCGAACTGCCACAGTGTCTAAAAGGATGTTCTTCCGCACAGAGCCAAAGTCTCTGTCCGTGAAGCCCCTACCCTGACGAAGGCGGTAGCCGTTGACATCAAAATAATGCTCATCTACGCCGTAGATACTGCCGTTGAAGGGGATATTGCGATAATATGCACGGTCTGCATACTCTCTCTTGCAGTAGAAGGAAACCTCCTTGACTCCGCTGAGCTTTCCCATCGCTTCGTTATCCTCGGCAGTTCCACGGAGGACACCGGCAGGATTGCCGTAGTACATCATCTCGTACTCCATATCATTCTGATACAGCTCTACGGTGACCACATTATTCCCTGCCCCGATGAGGTTCTCCTTGATCTGCTCATTGGTGCCCTTAATGGTGGAAATAATGCTGATAATGGCGGCAATACCGATGATGATGCCGAGCATGGTCAGGAAGGAGCGGAGCTTATGGGATATGATGCTTTGCAATGCCTGAGATATACTTGAGAACATAGTCCCACTCCTTCCTACATATAGTCGTCGTAATATTCTTCCTGACTGTCTTCATAGGTGGGGACTCCGTCCTTCACATCCTTGCCGTAGGGGAAGGCAATATAATCCTCCTCCGTCAGGCCGCTGAGGACGGCGGTATAGCCCCATTGGATCGAGCCGGTCTGAATATATACCTTTTCCAGCAGACCTTGTGCATTGCGCTTGTAGACATAGGATCTGCCGTTTTCGTCACGGATATAGGCATTTTCCAGATAGAGGATGCCCTCGCTCTGTTGCTTGTCTCCGTTAAAGCTGACACCGACCCATTCTCCCTCCTGGAGCTTTGCCTCCGGGGGAACCAGCAGGGTCGCTTCGTACATGGAAACATCGGGGTTTCCGCTGACATAGCCGTAGTAGCCGTTCTGTATGGGCTCTTCGGAAACAGCAACCAGAGAGCCGTAGGTGCTGTAGCCGTAATTCATCCAAGAAGAAATCGTAGCAACGGCTCCCAACTTGTATTTCTGAAGTTCATACTCGCCCAGCGTAATGGTGACATAGTAGGAACCGCCTTCAGAGATCTGCATCAGAGGCTCTCCTGTCTGGAGGGCGCTGTCAGCATCCCGAAGGTTGACCACAGTGCCGCTGATGCCGGCAGTGACCACGGCACTGCCTACTTCCTGTCTCATGGTATCGTAGCGGAGCTTCTCCATCCGCAGGGACAGATCCAGATCACGGATCTCCTTCTCCTTCTCCTGGCGCATCACTGCGATCTCTGCGGCAGTGTAGCCGGAGCTGGTGTCCACCCATTCCGTCTGGGTAGTGGGGGGAACTGTGGGACGGATCACATGTTCAACCTGTGTGGGAACAAAGAAGCGATAGCTCAAAGTGCGCTTAGGCTCTGTGGGCTCTGTTCCCTCTGTGGGCTCGGTTTCTTCCGTAGGTTCTGTCTCCTCGGTGGGCTCGGTCTCCTCCGTAGGCTCGGTCTCCTCTGTAGGCTCGGTTTCCGTAGGCTCTATGGGCTCTTCTTCCGTAGCTGTCACATGGAGACCCCAGATCTCCAGAAGATCTCCTGCCAGAGCATCGTCCTCACGAACCTCAAAGGCAATATAGCATTCTGTCTGCTCCTTCATGCGACCCAGCAGGAAGGTCTCGTCAAATTCAATATCCTCAGACCACAGATAGCGGTAGGGATTGGCCTGAGTGCCTGTGCCGCAGATAAAATAGGGCATGATATCCACAGACTCCAGAGGGGCTGTGGTAGGCTGGGTAGTGGGTCTGGTCACGGGAGGGGGAGTATAGGGCCTCATCTTGCGGATCTCTGCCAGCTCTTCCCTTGCCTCCTTCAGAGCGATCTGAGTCTGCTCCACTGCCAGACGCTGTCTCTCGATTTGAATATCCGTCAGGGTGGTATCGTAGCGGAACAGAGCCGCTCCCTTTTCCACCCGCTGTCCTTCGGAGACAAACATTTCCTTAATGGTCTGTGTACCGGTGAGGTAGACCGCCTGGAGATTGTTGGTGCTGACGGAGCCGTCATAGGTAGGGGCTTCATCCATATAGCCCAGAATATGATCGGTCACCGGGCTGACGGGGACAGGATCTGCCTTACCGGCAAGATACCACATAGCCCCGACCAGCATGGCGGCGCAGATCACAAGGACCAAAACGACGACCAATGCGGTTTTCACGGCTTTAGACATTGTCTTGCACCTCCTCATCCTTTCCCCAAAATTCCGAGAGGGTGAAACGGGGAGCTCCTTCCTCCGTGCCAAGGGTCTCTCGGCCGTCTGCCTTGGAAGAAGCCGCCGCCTCCTCTACAGACCCTACAGCAGGAAGGACATGGACTTCTTCGGCAATACGCTCCCCTGCTCCAAGGCGCTCTTCCTGGGATTCCGTGTTTTCCCGGAGAAGCTCCTCGACATGGGGAAGAGGTGCTGTCACAGCTTTCATCAGAGGCGCTTCAAAGCACTTCTCTTCCTCACTGTCTGCCGACGGCTCTTCGTAGTCGGCTTCCTCCATGACAGTCTCCCGCATTCCAAGCTCTTGCAGGAAGTCCTCTGTGACATGGAGACCTGTGGGTGCAGGTGCTTCCTCTCTGCGCAGGGACAGACCGCCGCTAAGGACACCGTCACGGATATAGCAGATCCGACGGGCTCTGTCCGCAACCTCCTGCTCGTGGGTGATCATGATGATGCTGACCCCTTCTGCATTGAGTTCATCGAAAATATCCATGATTTGATTACCGGCTGCAGAATCCAGCGCTCCCGTAGGCTCGTCTGCCAACAGAAGCTTGGGCTTGGTCACAATGGCACGGGCAATGGCCACTCTCTGACACTGTCCGCCGGAAAGCTGATTGGGACGGAAACGCAAACGGTCTGCCATGCCCATTCTTCTCAGTGCCTCTTCCGCTCTGGCTCGCCGTTCCTTCTTGGGAACACCGGCATAGAGCAGAGGCAGGGCAACATTGTCCACCGCGCTGAGCTTGGGCAGCAGGTAGAAGCTCTGGAATACGAAGCCAAGAGTTTCGTTTCGCACCTGTGCCAGCTTGCCGGGTCGCATTTGCCCCATATCCATGCCATCTAAGAGGTAGCTCCCTCGGGTGGGAACATCCAGACAACCGATCAGGTTCATCAGGGTGGTCTTTCCCGAACCGGAAGGCCCCATGATGGCAAGATAATCGCCTTCTTCGACCTGCAAGCAAACATTCTTCAGAACAGAAACCGGTGTCCTGCCCTGTATGTAGTCCTTGCAGATATCCTTCATTTCCAGCAGCATTATGTGCCTCCTCCATTCCCGGTTTCGGGAGCGGCATCAAAATCGTCCACGGGGAGCTCAACGATCTCATCGGGAACGGTTTCGAGGCTGTTGTCTGTGCTGCCCTCCCCTTCTATGGGAAACAGGTCGGGAGGAAGCTCGTTGTCATCCAAGCCCTCCTGAGGGAAGAGATCCTCGGGATAGACATCCTCGGGGGATTCTGCCTCGGGGAACTCTGCCTCGGGGAACTCTGCCTCGGGGAACTCGCCCTCCTCATCGGGAGCGATATCGGGCTGTCCATTCTCTCCCTCCACAGGGCTTTCCTCGGGACGTACCTCTGTAACAGGGGCGCCGATCTGAATTTCCTCATTGGGGAAGGCGATACGGTCGGTCTTGCTCAGACCGTTCAGGATCTCATAGCGGTTTAACTGCTCATCGAAGCTTCCCAGCTCCACAAGGCGCTTTTCGATCTTCTCTTCCGCATCCGCTGCCCAAACAAAGCTTTCCTCCTCGCTGATGACGATGTAGGAAGCATCCAGCCACAGACCGCTGCCGGCGGTGCTCTGTCCGTAATTGGGCTCAATAAAAACGTGCTGTCCCAGAAGCATCCCCTCGCTGTGATCCGGGGTAACGTAGAAGGGGAAGCTGGCAGAGGAGAACATATCCTCCCCGCCTACATAATCCATATAATGATTATCGTTGTCCTCCGTCTGATTCTCAACAGAGGAGATGATACCTGTCCAGGTCATGGCTTCATCCATACGGGAACGGATGATCACGCTCTGACCCACGTACAGCTCCTCACGGTTCAGCTCATTCATAGAACCCTTGATGCGGAACTCTCCCGTACGGGACAGGACGATGTAAGGCAGAGGCATGCCGGTATAATTATCGTAGCCTCCGTCGGGATTAATTCTCTTGACCTCACCGCTAATGGGAGATCTGACCTCACCGGTGTCGGTGTTGTTCTTCAGATCCTGAAGCTCCTTCTGCTTGAGTGCGAGGTTATACTCCTCTTCCTTCTGGTCGGTTTGCAGACTCTGGATCTGCAGGGTATATGCCAGCTTCTCGGATTCCTTGGCGGTTTTCTTTTCCTTCTCCAACTGGGCGATCTGGCTCTTGCGATCGTTGATGCTGTTCTTCATCTGTTCGATCTCCAGATTCATTCTGTCGATCTCCAGACTCAGGTTCCCGGTTTTGTAGATGAACAGAACATCTCCCTCGTTGACCATCTGGCCAAGCTCTACGCACAGGCCGGAGATCTCCCGTTCCATGTCCCGCTCCACCTTGACCTCTTCCTGAGCCATGATCACACCGGCGGCAGTGTTAAAAGCCCCGGCATTACTGTAGCCCATGAGCTGTGCCACACTCTGCACATATACGGCAGGCAGCTTCTCCGTACAGCCGGTAAACAGGGCCAGTACCAGGGAAACACAGCACAACAAAAGTGCAATTTTTTTCTTCATAGCTTATCCTCCAAAACGGCTCGTGTCCTTAGGCGAGGATCGCTGCAATGGCTGCCTCGATCTCCTCTGTGTTCAGCTCCTCCCCACGTCCGTTGTCGCAGGCCTCTGCCACCGCAGGATCAATGGGAAGTCGAGCAAGCACCGGCAGATGATATTCCGATGCAATTTTATCAATATGGCTCTGTCCGTAGACAGCGTGGGTCTTGCCGCAATCCGGGCAACGGAAATAGCTGTAGTTCTCCACCAGACCCAGAACGGGAACATGCATCATCTCTGCCATTTTCACAGCCTTGGATACGATCATGGAAACCAGCTCCTGAGGCGTGGTCACAATGATCACTCCGTCCACAGGCAGGGACTGGAACACCGTCAGGGGAACATCGCCGGTTCCGGGAGGCATGTCCACAAACATATAATCCACATCATCCCAGATCACATCGGTCCAGAACTGCTTCACAGCGCCCGCAATAATAGGCCCTCTCCAAAGGACGGGATCGCTTTCGTTATCCAGAAGCAGATTGATCGACATGATCTGGATACCGCCCTTGGTAATGGCAGGATACAGGCCTTCATCATCTGCGCCCTCACACTCGTTGACACCGAAGGCCTTGGGGATAGAGGGGCCGGTAATATCCGCATCCAGAATGGCAGTCCGCTTCCCTGCACGGGACATGGCAGTTGCCAAAAGGGAGGTAACGGTGCTCTTACCTACACCGCCCTTACCGGATACAACGGCAATCACTTTTTTTACACCGGATCTGCTGTGCAGTTCCGCCAGTAAGCTTTCCTGCTTCCGCTCGCCGCAGCTCTCGCCGCAGGATGCACAATTTCCGCTACACTTTTCACTCATAATAAGCACGCTCCTTATTCAATCAATATCTGAAATAAAAAATCATAGAATGTTCCGGGAACTCCGCCCCCAACAGCTTCGGAATATCCTTCCCAAAGCCCAAAAGAGAGCCATCATACAGTTCCCCATACTAAGGCTATTCTATTATAGTCCACTCCCTCTTCTCTGTCAAGAAAGAATCCCCGAAATTCACACAAAGTTTCCACTTCTGCCCCAAGAAAGTTTTGGAAAAGCTCTCAAATCCACCCCTGATACAAATTCCGATTTTTACCCACCCCTCCGATTTCCGCATTCTTAGCTCTCCCACTGTCCATCGACACCCACCAAGCCCTTGGCTCTCCCACTGTCCATCGACACCTACCAAGTCCTTGGCTCTCCCTCCGGGAGAGCTGGCGCGAAGCGCCTGAGAGGGCTCACTGCACCGATTCCATCCACAGACTATCCATAGAACCACCGTACCGATTCTTCATACGAAACTGCATTCCTGCACGAACTGTCTGCACATCCCTCTCCCCCTCCCTTCGGGAGGTACCTCTCCGGTCGGGAGAGGCAAGGGCTGTGCGGAAACTTCAAACATACAGGATAAAAAGAAACACACACCAAACCGGGTGGGATATCACTCGGTTTGGTGTGC
>JAFOZC010000276.1 GCA_017391305.1 Oscillospiraceae bacterium
AGGAATGCAGTTTCGTATAAGGAATCGGTGCAGTGGATCTGAGGATAGCCTGTCGGTAGAATCAGTGCGATGATCCCTCTCAGGCGCTTCGCGCCAGCTCTCCGGTCGGGAGAGCCAAGAGCTTGGTGGACGTCGTAGACGGAGCGATAAATTCCGATTTGTGGAGCTGTTTATCGTATAACACCGTAGGGGCGACCTGTGGTCGCCCGGTCATTGTCGTTAAACGACAATGACGAAATTACGGGATTATCGCGAGTTTTCCGACAAAATCGAAACATTTTGCGGGCGACCACAGGTCGCCCCTACGAACAAATTCGGAAATCGAACTGCTCCATAAATCGGAATTTGCTCGAGGGTGTTTTGGGCAAAGGAAATCCCCTGTTGCGGGGTTGATCTCCGCAACAGGGGATATGGCTGTTTGGATCAGAGCTCTTCAAACTCCACGAAGTCTTCCATGCCGTCTTCGATCTCTTCCACAGCGTCTTCCAGATCTTCCAGGCCGTCTTCTACGAAATCTTCCAGCTCATCCAGCTCGTCTTCCTTGCAGCAGCAGGAGAGACGTGCCTTGATCTCTTCCCAGAAATGGATGATGGCAACAACTGCACCGGCCAGAACGACCAGGCCGCCGATGAGGGCGAGGATCTTGTTCAGACTGTTTTCCTTTTTCATGCTCATTACCTCCGTTTTTTATAGCTGAGAATGAAGCTCCGGCTGAATCACCGGGGGATATTCCGGCAGCTACTATTCTACATATATTATATTATCTCTTTTTTGGAAATAATGCAACAGTTTTTTGTAAAGATTTATAGTTTTTTTTCAAACTTTCCTGTTGCAATCTCTAAAAGTGCGTGATATAATCACTTTAGGCTGAAAAAGGAGGGAGTTCTCTATATTTTATCTGTTTGCAACCGGCTTTCCGATGAGGGGGCAGGAGCATTCGTGCTGCAAGGCATAGAAGCATGAGATCTCTTTACAGGATATGATTTTTGCCGCACGGAGGAGGGGATTCTTCGTGCTTTTTGTTTTATGAAGGAGAAGCTGTCCTATGATCATGGTATTGAAAAAAGAAAGCACCTCCACACAGGTGGATCACCTGATCTCTTGGCTAAAGGGGCAGGGGCTGGAGGTTCATATCTTTCCCGGTGACAAGGGAACGGTTTTAGGTCTCATCGGGGATAAGAAAAAGATCGATATAGAGCTTTTGGCAGGCTTGGAGATCGTGGAGGCTGTGAGGGATGTGACAGAGCCCTTCAAGCAGTGTAACCGCCGCTTTTGTCCGGAGGATACGGTGATCTCTGTGGGCAATGCCAAAATCGGCGGCGGACACTTCGCTTTGATCGCAGGGCCCTGTTCGGTAGAAAATGAGGAGCAGATCCTGCAGGTGGCTCGACAGGTGAAGGCCGGTGGCGCAGAGCTGCTTCGTGGCGGTGCGTTTAAGCCCCGTACCTCTCCCTATGACTTTCAGGGACTGGGAGCAGAGGGCATTCGTCTGCTTTTACAGGCCAAGAGGGAAAGCGGTCTGCCCATTGTGACGGAAATTATGAATATCAATGCACTGGAGCTGTTTGCAGAGGTGGATGTGATCCAGGTGGGGGCAAGGAATATGCAAAATTTCGATCTCCTCAAGGAGCTGGGAAAAACGAGCAAGCCCATTTTACTGAAGCGTGGGCTTGCCAACACGCTGAAGGAACTGCTGATGAGTGCAGAATATATTATGTCCGAGGGGAATCAGAATGTGATCCTCTGCGAGCGTGGTATCCGCACCTTTGACACCTATGCCCGAAATACCTTGGATCTGACCGCTGTGCCTATGCTCCATGAGCTGTCCCATCTGCCGGTGGTGGTCGATCCCAGCCACGCAACGGGAAAGGCCGGTTTAGTACCGCCTATGGCTATGGCCGCTGTGGCCTGCGGTGCGGACGGGGTCATGGTAGAGGTTCACAACGACCCTCTCCACGCACTCTGCGACGGGGCGCAATCTCTCGATCCTGAGCAGTTTGCAGATTTGGCAAAGAAGATCCGCGCCCTCCGCTCCGTAATTTGACCCCAAAACGGTCACGGTCAGCGAGGCAGGCGCATTTCCCTGTGTGAGGGAACTATCTTTAAGCACTTCCGTAAACGGAAAGATACGAAAGAGCGAATGTGTGATGGGAGGAGAAAGAATGCAGACCATTCCAATCAGGGCAACAAGGCCTTATGAGGTGAAGCTCGGCAAGGGGCTCTTGGATTCCCTTGGGACAGAGCTGGCACGGATCGGGAAGGGGAAGGTCATGATCGTCACCGACGAGAATGTTGCCCCCCTGTATCTGGCAAGAGCCTACAGGAGTCTGAAGGAGGCAGGCTTTACGGTCTATACAAGCGCCGTACCTGCCGGTGAGGGCTCTAAGAGTATGAAATATTATGTAAACCTGCTGGAGCTGCTGGCAAACAAGGAGCTGACTCGCAGTGACACTCTGATCGCCTTGGGTGGGGGTGTGGTGGGAGATCTCACCGGTTTTGTTGCCGCAAGCTATTTGCGTGGGATCTCTTATGTACAGGTTCCCACGACCCTTCTTGCTATGGTGGATTCCTCTGTGGGGGGAAAGACCGCCATCAATTTGCAGGGAGGGAAGAATCTGGTAGGCGCTTTCCACCAGCCCTCGTTGGTGCTGTGCGATACAGAGCTTCTGAACAGCCTGCCGCCCGAAGAATTCCGAGCAGGCTGTGGAGAGGTGATCAAAACGGCGATCCTCTTTGACAAGGAGCTATTCGCTCATTTAAGAGAAAAACGGCTCAATTTCGATCAAGAATATGTGATCGGCTGCTGTATTCGCAGGAAAGGGGCTGTGGTTTGTGACGATGAGTTTGATCGGGGACAGCGGCAATTGCTGAATCTGGGTCACACGGTGGGTCATGCCATCGAGTTCCTCTCTGACTACGGCATTCCCCACGGCTATGCTGTGGCGGCAGGCTGTTGCATTCTGGCCCGAAGCTTAGGTAGGCAGGCAGATAGGATCATAGAGTGCTTTTCTGCCTTTGGGCTTCCCACAACGAGCTTCTTCTCCCCCAAGGCGCTGGCCGCAGGAGCACTGTCGGATAAAAAAAGAAAGGGAGACCATTTGACTCTGGTGGTTCCCGTAGAGGTGGGACACTGCGAATTACGGCAGATTCCCCTGACAGAGTTAGAATCTATCATAGAGGCAGGTATTTCCCATGAATAAAACACTGAATCCCGGAAAACTCAGAGGCAGGATACGGGCTGTTTCCTCCAAATCACACGGACACCGCTTGCTGATCTGTGCCGCACTGGCAGACCGTCCTTCGGAAATTTTCTGCCCTCAGACCTCCGCAGATCTGGATGCTACCGTCCGCTGCCTCAACGCTCTTGGCGCAAATATAGATTATGTAAACCAAACCTACTATGTTCAGCCCCTTTCTCAACCTCGCTTCGCCCTTCTGGACTGTGGGGAAAGCGGTTCTACCCTCCGTTTTCTCCTGCCTGTGGTGGCTGCTCTGGGCTGTGGGGGAGAGTTCCTCCTCCGAGGCAGACTTCCCCAACGACCCCTGTCTCCCTTGCAGGAGCTGTTGGAGGAGAAGGGGATCGAGCTGACCCGTCCCCAAAAGGATCGTCTGCTCCTACGGGGCAAGCTCCGTGGAGGGGACCTTGCCATTGGGGGGAATATTTCTTCCCAATTTATCACAGGATTGCTCCTTGCCCTTCCTCTCTTGGAAGAGGACAGTGCGATCCGTTTGACAAGTCCTTTGGAGTCTGCGCCCTATGTGGAGCTGACACTGTCTGTTCTGCGGCTCTTCGGTCTGCGGATGCCTCCCTATCATGGGGGCTGGCTGATCCCCGGGGGACTTTCCTACAGAAGCCCCGGTAGGCTTCAGGCAGAGGGAGATTGGTCCAATGCCGCCTTCTGGCTCTGTGCCGGGGCGATCTGTGACACGGTGGAGGTAGAGGGCTTGGATCCCAACTCCACCCAGGGTGATCGAGCTATCCTCTCTATTTTGGAACAATTCGGCGCAAAGCTACAGTGGGAGGGAGACATTCTCCGTGTCTCTCCGGGACAGCTCCGGGGTATAGAGCTGGATGCAAGACAGATCCCGGATCTGGTGCCTCCTGTGGCTTTGCTGGCTGCCTGTGCGGAGGGCTGTACGCGGATCCGTGGGGCAGAGCGTCTGCGACTAAAGGAAAGTGACCGTCTGGAAAGCATCTGCGGAGCGCTCCGCTCCCTGGGAGGACGGGCAGAGGTCACGGAAGAGGGCCTGGAGATCTACGGCGGCAAGCTCTTCGGCGGCAGAGTCCGTAGCTGCAATGACCATCGCATCGCTATGCTGGGAGCTGTGGCATCCTCGGTATGCTCTGCCTCTGTCATGATCATCGGAGCGGAGGCTGTGGAAAAATCCTATCCCGATTTCTGGGAGGATTTAGAAAGCTTGCAGGTGGAGCGATGAGCAATACCTTCGGAAGGGCTCTGAAGCTCAGTATTTTCGGTCAATCTCACGGCCCTGCCATTGGCATGAGCTTAGAGGGCTTGCCTGCAGGCTTCCGACCGAATATGGAAGCCTTGCAGAGCTTTCTGGACAGACGGGCCCCCGGCAGAGGAGAGCACAGCACGGCACGCAGGGAGGCGGACGTGCCGGAGTTCGTCAGCGGCTTGCTGGACGGCGTTACCTGTGGGGCGGCTCTGTGCGCTCTCATACGGAACTCCGATGCAAGGTCGGAAGATTATGTAAATTTGCAGGAGCTTCCCCGACCCTCCCATGCAGACTACCCTGCATGGGTGAAGTACGGCCCTTTCTACGACGGCAGGGGAGGGGGAAAATTCTCCGGCAGGCTGACAGCGCCCCTGTGTATTGCGGGAGGGCTGTGTCTGCAATTCTTGGAGGAACGCGGGATCCGGATCGGAGCCCGGATCCTCAGGATCGGAAAGGCGGAAAATCCCCGTTTTGACCCCCTTTCCCCCGATATTCCCTCTGTTTACAGGACTCCCACAGAGGAAATGTATGAGGAGATCGCCCTTGCCAAGAATAATGAGGACAGCGTGGGAGGGATCGTCGAATGTGCCGCCACAGGACTTCCCACAGGTCTGGGAGAACCCATGTTTGACGGTATGGAGAACCGTTTGGCACAGCTCCTCTTTGCCATCCCAGGCATCAAAGGGGTGGATTTTGGCAGTGGCTTTGATTGCGCTTCTATGGTTGGAAGCCGACACAATGACCAATATTATGTTAACCAAGACGGGAAAATTCAAACCCGAAGTAACCATGCGGGGGGCATTTTAGGGGGCTTGACTACCTCTATGCCCCTGATTCTACGGGTGGCGGTGAAGCCCACCGCTTCTATCGGAAGGGAGCAGGAAACGGTATCCTACAGGGGACAGCCGACGACCTTGCGGATCAGGGGCAGACATGACCCCTGCATCGTACCCAGAGTAGTCCCCTGCGTGGAGGCCTGTGTTGCTATGGGCATTTTGGATGCCCTGTTGGAGGCGAGAATATGAATTTATCCGATTATCGGAAGGAAATCGATCAAATTGATGGGGAAATCGTCCGCTTGTTTCAGGAGCGGATGGATGTTTCCGCAAAAATAGCTGTATATAAAAAAGAACAGGCCATGCCCATTGCACAGCCTGCCAGAGAACGGGAGAAGCTTGCGGAGGTCAGCGGCCGATCCAGAGAGGATCTGCGTGCCTATATTCGGGTGCTTTACTCCCTTCTCTTTGAACTCAGCCGCACCTATCAGGAGAAGGGCAACCGCACCGAGCTCTACCGCAGGATCGAGGAGGCGGTGGAGCATACGCCCAGACTCTTTCCGCCTACGGCAACGGTGGCTTGTCAAGGGGTAGAGGGCGCTTATGCTCAAATCGCCTGCGAGAAGCTGTTCAAGAATCCTATGATCCAGTATTTCCGCAGTGTTCGAGGAGTCTTTTCCGCTGTGGAGGCCGATTTCTGTCAATACGGCATTCTCCCGGTGGAGAACGGAGGCGTAGGCTCTGTGAAGGGAATCTACGGTCTTGTTGCAGAGCATGGCTTCAGCATTGTCCGATCCACTCGTCTGAAGGTGGATCACTGTCTCCTTGCTAAGAGAGACCACGGAGAAATTCGGGAAATTTTCTCTCACGAGCAGGCTCTTGCCCAAAGCACCTCTTTTCTGAAGAGCTTGGGAGATGTAAAGCTTACCGTGTGCGAGAATACAGCCCTTGCGGCGCAAAGGGTGGCGCTGTCGGACAGAGATGATGTGGCGGCGCTGTCCTCCCGTATGTGTGCAGAGCTCTACGGTCTGCAGATCCTTCACAGCGGTGTACAGGATGAGGGAAATAACCACACACGCTATATCTGCATCTCCAAGCATACGGAGATATACCCCGGTGCAGACAGAACCAGCGTTATGATGACATTGCCCCACAAACCGGGAGCTTTGTACAAGGTTCTTGCCCGTCTCTATGCCCTGGGGATCAATCTGCTGAAGTTAGAAAGCCGCCCTATTCCGGAGCGGGATTTTGAGTTCATGTTCTATTTGGATCTGGAAACCTCCGTATATTCTCCGGAATTTGCACAGCTTATGAGCGAAATTGAGGGAATTTGCTCGGAATTTCAATATCTGGGCAGCTATTCGGAGGTTCTGTGATGGATTGCGGACTCTTAGGGGAGCATCTGTCTCACAGCTATTCTCCCTTGATCCACAGGGAACTGGGAGACTATTCTTATCAGCTCTTTGCCCTTGCGCCTCATGAGCTGGAGGCCTTCCTTCGGCTGGGACAGTTCCGCGGTCTCAATGTGACCATTCCCTACAAAAAAGCGGTGATGCCCTATTGTAAGGAGCTGTCTCCTACAGCCCGTGCTATGGGCTGTGTCAACACCCTTCTCAGGATGGAAGACGGAAGCCTCTATGGGGATAACACCGATGCTGTGGGCTTTGCAAGACTTTTAGATTCCTTGGAGAGTTTTGGAAAAGGGCAGAAGGCTCTGATCCTCGGCACAGGCGGTGCGGCAGGAACGGCAAAGGCTGTCATCGAAAGCAGGGGAGGAGAGGCGGTTCTGATCTCCCGTAGGGGAGAGAATCATTATGCAAATATCTATGACCACAGCGATGCCACCCTTTTGGTCAATGCCACACCTGTGGGCATGTATCCCCATAATGGGGAATGTCTTGTGGAGCTGTCCCGTCTGCCTCGGCTGAGAGGGGTGCTGGATCTCATCTATAATCCCTGTCGCACCAAGCTGCTCATGGAGGCGGAGAAAAGGCAGATCCCCTGCAGCAACGGTCTTCCTATGCTGGTCTATCAGGCTCATAGGGCGGCAGAACTGTTCACAGGCCAAAGCATCCCCGGGGAACGATGTGAAAGAATATTATGTAAACTAAGCAGGGAAATGGAGAACCTGATCCTCATCGGTATGCCCGGTAGCGGAAAGACAAGGGTGGGCAGACTCCTTGCACAGAGGCTGGGTCGCCCCTTTGCCGATGCAGACAGGGAGCTGGAAGAGCGCATCGGAGATATCCCGAGCTTTCTTCTCCGCTGGGGGGAGGAGACCTTCCGTTTGGAGGAAACGGCGGTGCTTCGGGACTTAGGCCGCCGTTCCGGCTGGGTCATAGCCACAGGAGGAGGGGCGGTCACCCGTGAGGAGAATTACCCTTTGCTCCATCAAAACGGAAGGATCATCCGTTTGGAGCGACAGCTTGCCTCCCTGCCTACAGAGGGACGGCCTCTCAGTCGGGGTCGATCTCTTGAGGAGCTGTTTGCCCAGCGAGATCCTCTATACCGCAGCTTCGCAGACCTGACTGTAGAAAATAACTCCACCGTGGAGTCCACGGTGGAGAAGATCATGGAGAGAATAAGATGAAAATTTTAGTCATCAACGGCCCTAATTTGAATATGCTGGGGATCAGAGAGCCGAGTATCTACGGCCCGCAGAGCTATGAGGCCTTGGTAGAGTATATTCGCACAGCGGCACAGGAGCTGGGCTGTGAGGTGGAGATTTTTCAGAGCAACCACGAGGGGGCTCTCGTAGACCGTATTCAGGAGGCTTACGGGGTGTTTGACGGGATCGTCCTGAATCCTGCGGCCTATACCCATAGCTCCATCGCCATATTGGATGCGCTGAAGGCAGTGGCCCTCCCCGCGGTAGAGGTTCATCTATCCGACATCCAAAGCCGAGAGCCCTTCCGTCGCATCTCCTATCCTGCCATGGCTTGTTTAAAAACCTATGCAGGGCTCGGCTTTGCCGGCTACAGAGAGGCGCTGTGCTTCCTTTGCCAATACTTGGGGGGCTTACTCTAAACGAATGAGGACAAAATCTTCTGTTACTGCAATAGAATGATCATTGGGATAACACTCCAGATCACCGATCAGGTCGGCATATTTTTCTGCCTCTGCCTCGGTGATCTTTCTCCATTCCAGACCCAGATAGTTGCGGATAAAGTTGTTTCGGCTATACTGGTTCAGTTGCGCTTTTGCTCCCATCCGTCCTGTATAGGTGAAGGGAGGCAGGATCCAGTTGTCTACATAAGCTTTGTCGCTGATGCTTTGCCCCACATAGACGATGGGAAGCTCCTGCTTATAGCCCTCGGCACTGCGGATACGGGTGAACATGGAGGAAAAGTAATTTTCCGCCTTTCGGTTAGAGTATTCCACAGATAGGTAGTTGCCGTTGCTCTGCCAGGCATAGTTGGCACAGCACAGCAGAAGTACCGTTACCAGAATCCCGCTTACAAGGGCATTTTGACCTTCTTTTCGGAAAGGAACATGCTCCAACAGCACAAGGGGGAGGAAGAAGATCCCGATAAGTCCCAGGGTCATACGGGTATAGAGCACGCTGTCTCCGGCAAGGATGTGGGTGGCATTGACACAGACAAGGAGGCACAGGAGGAAGAGGCCCAATAGCAGAGCCTTCCCAAGGGGAAGCCGCTTGCCCCACAGCAGAGTGACGGCTACACACAGATAGCTCAGTCCGATGCCCAGACAGATCACTACCGTGGCATTGAAGCCGTAATAACCGGGGCGCAGGGGCAGGAGCAGTACATCCTTAAGGGCACGAGCGATGCCGGACAGGTGGACAGTACCCATAGTGTTGATCCCCTGATAGTCGGAAAGACTCAGCCCCAGCACCCTCAGCAGCAGCTTCAGGATCAGGCTGTAGCACAGATAGGAAAGGATCAGAACGGAGAGGGATTTGAAGGCATTCAACAGCAGTGCCTTGGGGCTTTCCTCCTGTCGGTAACAGCGAAGGATCAGACCCAGCAGAAGCAGTACCCCAAAGAAGGGTAAATAGGCCTGATAAATACTCAGGGAGAAGCAACCGCAGGCCACAGCTCCCAGATAAGACGGCAGACCCTTCTTCCCCACCAGCCAAGCGGCGGTCACCGTCAGCAAAATGGCAAGGGTGTAGTACTGCACGCTATAGGCAAAGAACATGGTAGAGGCCAAAGCAGGAACAGTGGCGGTCAGGGCACTGAGGCAGATGCACAGGGAGGTTTTGCGAAGCTCCAGCACACGGATCAGCAGGGCGGCACTGAGAGAGGTCAGGATCAGGGCAAGCATCACATTGAAGGCAGGGACATTATAGTGTCCGCCCCACAGGCGATCCACGGCCTCTGACAGCAAGAACAAGCCCCATCTGCCGGAGCGGATGCTTTCCCCAATGCCCAGAGGGGTACAGGAGATCATGTCGTTGTTGCTGATCAGGTTGGTGATATAGTACAGGTAGGCGAAGATGCTGCAAATTCCTACGGTCAGGAAGGCGATCTTGCTCCGTTTGTCCTTCAGAAAGGAAAGGAGTCTGTTTCGGTACAGCTGCAATTGTTTTGCCACGTCATAACACCTCTTTCTATGAATCGGGGTCTGTTGCAGACAAAGTGTGCTGCAACAGACCCGGTTTTACAGGTTGTTCCGTATTGTGTCTACGGATGCTTATACCAGACGGGCTCCTGCAGGAACAGAGTCATCCAGCATAACCACCTGAAGGCGGTCTCCACGCTCGGCAGACAGGATCATGCCGCAGGATTCTCTGCCCATCATCTTACGGGGAGGCAGATTGGTCACCGCCACCAGAGTTTTGCCGATCAGCTCTTCCGGCTTATAGTACTTTGCAATGCCGGAGAGGATCTGACGGGGGGTGTCGGTACCGTCGTTCAGGGTGAACTTCAGGAGCTTGTCGGACTTCTTCACGTTCTCGCATTCCAGAACCTTGACGACGGTCATCTCTACCTTGCAGAAATCGTCGAAGGTAATGGGAGGCAGGGGCTCGGGCAGGGGATCTTCCTCCGGAGCGACCGGCTCTTGAGGCTTGGCATTCAGAGCTTCCAGCTCTTCCAGCTCCTTCTGTGCATCGATACGGGGGAAGAGAGCGGGGCCGGCCACTACGGTGGTCTCTGCCTTCAGGCCGCCAAAGGCGCAGAGGCTGTCCCAAGCGCTGTCTTCGGCGCCGATACGGCGGAGGATCTCGGCAGAGGTGTCGGGCATGAAGGGCTGCAGCAGACCGGCACAAATGCGGACGGTCTCCAGCAGGTTATACATGACCTTGGCAAGACGGGGCTTATTGGCCTCATCCTTGGCAAGAACCCAAGGAGCGTTCTCGTCAATATACTTGTTGGCACGGGAGATCACGTTAAAGATCTCTGCCAGAGCATTCTGGAAGGCGAAGGCTTCCATCTGCTTCTCATATCTTTCGTGGAGAGTACCGGCAAGGGCGGTGAGGGCATCGTCCTTCTCGGCATCATAGCTCTGCTCTGTGGGCAGGGTGCCACCGAAATATTTCTGCACCATAGCAACGGTACGGGACACCAGATTGCCGATGTCGTTGGCAAGGTCGGTGTTGATGCAGGAGATCAGCAGCTCGTTGGAGAAATTGCCGTCAGAGCCGAAGGGGAAGGAGCGCAGCAGGAAGAAGCGCAGGGCATCCACACCGTAACGGGCGGCCAGAACCTGAGGATCGACCACATTGCCCTTGGACTTGGACATCTTGCCGCCGTCTAAGAGGAGCCAGCCGTGGCCGTAGACCTTCTTGGGCAGGGGCATCTCCATACTCATGAGCATGGCGGGCCAAATGATGGAGTGGAAGCGGACGATCTCCTTACCTACGAAGTGGACATCTGCAGGCCAGTACTTGGCATAATCGTCGTACTTGCCGTTAAGGAAGCCCAGTGCGCTTGTGTAGTTGAACAGAGCATCTACCCAAACATAGACCACATGACCGGGGTCAAAGTCTACGGGAATGCCCCAGGTGAAGCTGGTACGGGAAACACACAGATCCTCCAAGCCTGCGTCGATGAAGTTGTTGACCATCTCATTGACACGGCTGCGAGGCTCTAAGAAATCGGTCTCGGTGAGCAGATCACGGACGGGCTTGGCATACTTGGACAGACGGAAGAAGTAGGCCTCTTCCTCTGCAGGCTGGCAATCTCTGCCACAGTCGGGGCACTTGCCCTCCTTGAGCTGGCTCTCTGTCCAGAAGGACTCACAGGGAGTGCAGTACATGCCCTGATACTTGCCCTTATAGATGTCACCCTTGTCGTACATCTTCTTGAAGATCTTCTGTACGGACTCTACGTGATGGGCATCGGTGGTACGGATGAAGCGATCGTAGGAAATGTTCATGAGCTTCCACAGATCCAGAACGCCCTTCTCGCCGGCAACGATGTTATCTACAAACTGCTGGGGGGTGACGCCGGATTCCTTGGCACGGGTCTCGATCTTCTGACCGTGCTCGTCGGTGCCGGTGAGGAAAAGTACATCATAGCCACGGAGTCTCTTATACCGAGCCATAGCATCAGTGGCTACGGTGCAGTAGGTATGACCGATGTGCAGCTTGTCGGAGGGGTAATAAATGGGGGTGGTGATAAAAAATTTCTTACAGGAATCACACATGCTGTATGCCTTCTTTCCTTATTTTTTACGAATTGTCATAATGGCCCAGAAAATCAGGACACCTACCAAGGCGCCTGCCAGGTCGATCCAAACATCCAAAAGCTCACTGCTGCGACCGTCTACATAAATCTGCAGAGTTTCGTCGGCAACGGCGGTGAGGAGGCTGAACAGAAGGGGCTTGGAAACCTTGAAGTCCTTGGTGTTAAAGAACATGCCCAAGGTGCAGCAGCCCAGAATGAAGTACTCTGCAAAGTGAGCGATCTTTCGCAGAAGATCATGGGTGAGCTCCGGCCAGAAGTGGTTCAGAACTGCCAACAAGCCCTTGCTCTGGGTAGCACTGACCTGTGCGGACAGAGAGGATTGGAAGAAAATGAAGCACATCCAAAGGGCGGAGCAAATGAGCCAGAAACGAAATTTTGGATTTTTCATAAATAACTCTCCACAAATGACAGAATTTGTGATATTATATCATAAGAAACCCAAAAGTGCAAGAATAAGAACACAAGAAAAGGAGTATAAAATCGTGAAAAAGCTATCTTTTATCCTGATCCTTTGTATGTTGCTCTGCGGCTGTGGAAAAAGCCCTGCTCCTACCGTGACTACGGAGGACCCGGATGCTCTGCAGACCGAGGCCTCCGGGACACAGGAAGCACCGACTGCGGATATGGCAAACAGCTCTGCACAGTTGTCCCCCCTGCCGGAGGAGAATTCTGTGTGGGCGCCCTACAGTGAGTATGAGAATATGTTGGGCATTGTCCTGAATGAGCCTGTGGAGAATCCCCCCAGATATACTACGGTTTGGATGGAGGGCGAATTTGAATGCGGCTATATTATTCCCCGCTTTGTGGGAAGCTATGTCAACCTCTACCAATTGGAATGGAGCGAGGATTTCAGCACCTACACTCTGGCAGATGAGCCGTCTTATTCCACGCTGGTGGGAGACGGCTGTGTGATCTACAGTGTCTTACCCCGTCCCGAGGGCTTCCCCACATGGTATCTGGAGATCATCTCGCCGGACGGAAAGGGAGATGGCTGGGTCCTGCAATATGACGGCAGAGACGGCACTGCGCCCATTGAGTTCTTTGAATATCTGCCCTGATTTTCTCCATGAAAAAAGAGTTGCCTCAAAATGATCGCATTTTGAGGCAACTCCTTTGCTTATGTTGGGAAAAATCAGCCGGGATAGTTGATGCCCAGCTCCTCGGGACGGAAACGGGGGCAGACGTTCTCTGCGGAGGTGATGACCGAGGCGGCAAGGTGCGTGCCTACCTCCACGGCTTCCGCCAGTCCCATGCCGTAGGTCAGACCGCTTGCGACACCTGCACAGAAGGCATCACCGGCACCGGTGGTATCCTTGACCTGCACATTGCGAGCAGGACAATAGCCTGTCAGACCGTTACGGTCGGCATATACAGCGCCATCCTTGCCCATAGTGACTACCATGGAGCGGATATTGGCACGCTGGATCTTGTCTGCCAGGATCTTCTGCATTTCTGCGGGGCTCTTGGAGGAATAATCGTCCAGGAACAGAAGACCGGCTTCCTGCTCGTTACAGATAAAGCAGTCAAATTTTTGCAGGAAGTCACGACGCTCTGCGGCGATGCTCATATTGGAAACCAGGGCATAGGCCTTCAGATTGTATTTGTCTGTCAGCTCGAAAACACGCTTAACAATATCCTTGTGAAGGTCGACCTGCAGAACCACGGAGTCGGCTTGGGAGAAGATCTCGTCACCCTTTTCCTGGAGCAGATCCACCATGGGATAGGCATCGGGCCTTTTGGAAATAGAGCCTGCAACGTCGCCGTTGTTGTCAAAGACCGCCAGCCACAGACCCATGCCGTTGGGAACAGTCAGGACATAGTCCGTATTGACCTTATGCTTCTTCAGCTTGGTCAGCACCTGCTGACCCATAGGGGTATCGTCAACAATACCGATGTAGGTAGGACGAAGCTCTATGTTGGCAATGTCTTCCACCACATTACGGGCAACACCGCCGTGGACATATTCTACTCTGCCTACGTTTCTGCCTGTGGGAATATAGCTGTCCTCAGGAAAGCCCTTAATATCCACAAATACATCGCCGATGACTACAATACTCATTGCGCTACCTCCGTTTGTTTATTTTCTACATATTATAGCAGATGTTCAATAAAAGTACAATAGGCAGACAGACAAAATTTGCCCTCCATAAGCGACCGATGGGGTACAACTGTGTCAAGAAACAGGACGATCGCCCTTTTGCCTATACGCTACCCGGCTCTCCTCCCCGCCCTTGGCTCTCCCTCCGGGAGAGCTGGTGCGAAGCGCCTGAGAGGGATCACTGCACCGATTCCACCTACAAGCTATCCACAGAGCCGCCGCACTAACTCCTTATACGAAACTGCATTCCTCCACGCACTGTCTGCACGACCCCTCTCCCCCTCCCTACGGGAGGTACCTCTCCCCACGGGGCGAGGCAAGGGGCTGCGTGGAAGCTTCAAGCAGCTCGACAAATCGAAACTTAACGCTCCGTCTATCGACACTCACCAAGCTCTTGGCTCTCCCTCCGGGAGAGCTGGCGCGAAGCGCCTGAGAGGGATC
>JAFOZC010000277.1 GCA_017391305.1 Oscillospiraceae bacterium
AGTTGGGAGCTTCGACACCGAAAACATTGCCCTTGTAGGACAGAACGGTGCAGGTGTCGTTCTCCTTAACGAACTTGAAGCTGCCGTCCAGAGTCTCGCCATCGATGGGAACCATCTCATAGGTCTCGTTGTCCATGAAGTAGAACAGATTGCCGTCCTGATAGGAATACTCCATCTTCTTGCGCTCAACATAAGCAGTGGGGTACTTGTCACTGGGGTTGAAGGTGGTCTCAGTCACGCCGCCGGTGATGACGTTGCGCATCTTAACACGGACGAAAGCGGCACCCTTGCCGGGCTTAACGTGCTGGAATTCAATAATCTGCATGACCTTACCTTCCATCTCGAAGGTAATACCATTTCTAAAATCGCCTGCTGAAATCATTTATTTGTCCTCCTATTGTTCCCCCTTCAGGGGTAAGTATACATAGTGCGTATCTATTTTACTCTATAATTCCCAAAAAAGCAAGTGCTAATCAAAAATATATTAGAGAATCAGCAAATCTTTCGGGCTTTTTGTCAGAATCGTGCAGCCGTTTTCTTCCACAACCACGCAATCTTCGATTCTGACACCGAATTTGCCGGGGAGATAGATGCCGGGCTCGGCGGAGCAGACGGCATGTACGGGCAGACCTTCCTCGTTTCTTGCGTTGCAGTTGGGAGCTTCGTGGATCTCCAGACCCAGAGAGTGACCGTAGCCGTGGCCGAAATAAGCACCGTAACCGGCTTCTTCAATGACCTTTCTGGCGGCCAGATCCACATCCTTGCCACTGACACCGGCCTTGGTGGCGGCGATGCCTGCAAGCTGTGCTCTCAGGACGGTGTTGTAAACCTCCTTCATCTCCTCTGTGGCAAAGCCCAGAGCGACGGTACGGGTCATGTCGGAGCAGTAGCCCTGATAGATGACACCGAAGTCCATGGTGATGAAATCCCCTGCCTGAATACGGCGGTCGCCGGGAACACCGTGAGGCATGGAGGAATTGGGGCCCGCAACCACAATGGGATCAAAGGACAGACCCTCTGCGCCGTTCTTATACAGGCAATAGATCAGCTCTGCGGCAAGCTCCTTCTCGGTCATGCCTTCCTTGATCCGGGGGCAGACCTCTGCGAAGGCGGCATCGGTAATTTCCTGCGCCTTGGTCATACGCTCCAGCTCCCACTGCTCCTTGGTGTGGCGGAAGAGATTCATAGCCTTCTGCATGGGTACGAACTTGGCCTCCAGACGGGTCTCAAAGTTCCGAAGCTCCGTAACAGTGAGATAGTCCTCCTCAAAGCCAAGGGTCTCGATGCCGAAGTCCTTGATAGCCTCGTTCATCTGTTGGAACAGGGGCTTGGAGGCATTGAATTCCAGAACCTCGAAGCCATGAAGATCTCTCTGGGCAGACTCGATATATCTGCTGTCGGTGTAATAGCGGCAGCCCTTAGCGCTGACGATGGCATAGCCCTCGGCAATGTCAAACTCAGCAGCGTACATACGGCTGTAGCGAGAGGTCAGAAGCAAGCCCTGAACCTCGTCAGTGAGAATGGAACAATACTTTTCGATATTTCTCATGATGTGATTCTCCTTTTTGCAGAAATACTAATAAACGGCAGCTCCAGCACATGGCGAAGCTTGAGCCATATATTATGATTATCAATGGCATTGACCAGAATGGACACAAGGCCTGCCCGATTTGCTCCCAGAACGTCGGTATAGATCTGGTCCCCTACCAAGGCAGAGGGCTTCCCTCCCATTTTCTCCACAGCCTGTCGAATGCCGCGGGTGCCGGGCTTGTTGGCATGGGTAACATAGCTAAGCCCGTAGCGCCGGCAAAACAGCGGGACACGGTCCTTCTTACTGTTGGAGACGATGCAAAGCCCGATGTCGGCTGCCTTCATCCCTTGGATCCAAGCCAGAAGCTCTGCGGTAGGCTCATTCCTCGTATAAGGGAGCATGGTATTATCAAAATCCAACAGAAGGACCTCTATCCCCCGATCACGGAGAAAGTCCGGGGAAATATCTGTCAGATTCTTGAAGATATATTTGGGTAAAAACATGGTAAACTTCATTCCTATGATCAATATCAAAATCGGCGTAACTATGATCGGAACATAGTATCGCATACATTATATCATTAAAAGCTCCGTTTGTCTATCCCGTTTCCGCAGAAATAAGCACATCCGACCGTAAAATAGTCGGATGTGCGGTAAATCATGCTCTGGGATGGAAGCGGTTATAGACATTCTTCAGATTCTGTTTGATCACCTGCGTATAAACCTGGGTGGAAGAGATATCACTGTGACCCAACATCTCCTGCAGGGACTTTAGATCCGCACCGTTTTCCAGCAGGTGTGCCGCAAAGCTGTGTCGGAGGGTGTGGGGTGTGATATCCTTACTGATATGAGCTTTCTCTTGATAATACTTGATGATCTTCCAGAAGCCTTGACGGGTCATGCGCTCTCCGTTCATGTTGACGAAGAGAGCCGCTTCCTCCGGGTTGCCTGTCATCTTGGGGCGGATATCGCTGATGTAAAGTGACAAAGCCCTCACCGCATCGGGATACAGGGGAATGATGCGGCTTTTGCCGTTATTCTCACAGCGGACAAAAGCACCGATCAGGCTCACATCGGAGACATCCAGATCGATCATCTCGCTGACACGCATGCCGGTGGCATAGAGAGTCTCTAACATAGCCTTGTCACGGATGCCCTTCATATCCCCGGTACGGGGCTGTCTCAAAAGCTCCTCTACCTCTGTACCGGTGAGGATCTGGGGCAGCTTCTTCTCACTCTTCTGCTGGGGAATATCGTATACGGGGTTGTGGGGGATCAGCCCCTCCGCCATGCAGAAGCTGTAGAAGCTCCGCAGGGAGGCGATCCCTCTGGTTACCGTGGCGGCAGATTTGCCTCTGGAGGTCAAATGAGCGGCATAGCGGCAAATACAGTTCCGATCACATTCTGTCAGAGGAATATCCTCCACATCTGTCATGTAATCACGGAATTGGCGAATATCACGCATATAGGAGCAGACCGTGTTCTCCGATGCGTGCTTGATATTCAATAAGTAATTCTCATAAGCCGTTACCAAATTCACAAACGATCCCTCCCTTACTTTAACTATATATAGTGTAAGTGCAAACAACGGTATACAACAGATTGTAGAAAAAAGAAATTAAACAAACTTTTTTCCGCACCTGTTACATAATATACCTCAAAAAACGGGAAATTTCAATACTTTTTCGTAATTTTAGAAATTTTTGTTAATTATGCACAGAAATTATGTAAACTGTTTATGTAAACCGAGAAACCAAAATTACCTCCCGACTGTTACAAAAAGTTACAGAATCTAAATATAGTCCCCCATGCAATCATTGACGCAAAATATTGTGCATAAGTGTTTTGCAAGTTTTCTTGCAATTGTCCAAAAACGATTTAGGCAATTTTACCTTTCTTTTTTTCAGGGGACAAAACTGCCAAAGCTGCCGAGGAAAGTACCGCCCCCCAGACAGCTCCCACTCCCCGATATACCACACCGAAGAACAGAAGATTGCTCAGCATCAGCATACACCCGTATATCCCACCGCTTCCCAATGCCCACAGCAGGCGGCGATTGCTACAGCGCCTTAGTGTTAGCCACGCCCCCACAAAGGACACCAGCGCCGCAAATATCGGCGCAAGGAGTCCAATTTTATCTTCCGAGACCCATTCTTTCCATACCATAAATCCACCTAACAGACTCAGAGCAACGGTAAGGATCGGCATCCATACTACAGATGCCTTTATGGGATATAGCACTCCCCTATCCTTTGATTTCTTTTTTCGATTCATATTCATCCCCTCCTGCCTTCACTGTATGTTCCTTGGCAGGATTCTATTCTGTCTCAGGGCGAAAAACACACCAAACCAAAGGAAAGGACAGCCTCCCCTCTGATTTGGTGTGTCATACCGATCATGCTATGTTTGAAGTTAGCCTAAGAAGTAGGCCTTGGCGCTGTCACTGTAAGCAAAGAGAGCCTTGCACAGTTCTCCCAACGCTCCGGTTTTGTTGTTGCCGTAGGTATCGGGACTATAGCGCAGTGTGACAGAAGCAGGCTGATCACCGATGTAGACCTGAGCAGAAATCACAGCACGCAATTCCGAGGCAGGCAAGCTGTCAAGGCAGAAGGCATACTGCTGTCGCGCAGGATGATATTCCTCCAAGTCAGACAGGATCAGATGAACCGTTTCTCCCAGAAGATTCTTGTAGCTTACCCGTAGGTTCAAGCGCTCTAAGTCACCGTCGTAGCTTTCGGTGTTGATCATGTACTTGAGTACCACCTTTGATTCTAAGCTCAGGGACTTTCCTGCCCATGTAATGACAGGCTTCTCCATATCGCCCAGGAGCTCATTGTGATCAGCGAAGGTCAGAGCGGTCAGATCGCTGAGATAAGCCTTGTGTTCCATGCTCATAGCTCCATCTGCCGGAGTATCTGTGCGATAGCCCTTGAAGCTCTGTGCGGCAGAACCGTAGCGAAGCAGGTCAGCACAAAGGGTCTTCAGCGCAGAAGAAGCACTTCCCTTGTTCAGCTGATTGTATGCATAGGTACAAATGCTGTAAACATCCCATTCGGAAGCATAGTCCTGCACACCATCCGTAAAGAGAACTCTTGCGGAGATCACATCACAGAACTGAATTGCAGTGAGACCGTCCAAGGTGAAGTAGTAGGAATCCCCCTTGGCCACAGGTCGCAAAAGGACTGTCCTCTCCCCTACCGGAAGGTTATTCTCGTAAATGGGCAGGATGCATTCCATCCGCAAATTCTCAAAGCTTCCAAGGCAGGCACCGGGAACGACATAGTTGATAGAAATATCACTTGACAAATTCAAGCTGTGCTTGATCTGCACAGAAGGATCTACTGTAGCTAAGCCCTGTGCACAGCGGATCACAAGCTCTGCCGCCTCTAAGGTTCGGTCATCTACCAGGAAAGCAAAATAGGGCTCATCAAGCGTCTTCTTGTCAGTCATCCAGATCTCAGTGTCCCCGATACCGTCCTGCGGCAGTCCTGCTTCCGGTTTGATGTCGTAGGCGATCTTTAGATCTGTTACGGACAGGACATTGCTGTTCTTTCCGCCAGAACCGCTATTATAGAGGACGATATAACAATATCTCTTGCCCCCCTCGGTAAAGAAGCTGTTGCTGTTGATCCCCAGATCGTAATACTGGGCAGTTGCACTGTATAGCCGTTCCGCCCGACGGGAGGCGAGGCGCAGGGAGTTGTTTGCATCCGGAAGCTGGGTAACGATACCGCCAACAAAATCAGCAGGCTCACCCTTGCGTATGGTCTTAACCCCCACATCTATGCTCACAGGAGTACGGGTGGTGGAGATCTGTATCTTGAAGGCAACTGCCTGTCCCGGCGCTAAATAGACCTCGTTCTTCGGGCCGATCTTGTTGTAGGTCTGCACATCCGCAGTGAGATAGCCCTCTGCTTTCCCATGGGAATCAGTGCTCCCGTCGTTCTCTGCGGCATCGATAAAGACCGCACCCTCGGCGGATTCGACGAGGGAAGTAAATTCAGCCGCAGTGAGCAATAGATTACGAATCTCCTTGATATGCTCATAAGCCTCCTTATCCCGACGGTAAGCAGACAGCTCCTGCTGTTTGTCCTGTGACGAGACCAGCATAGGATCGTAGATCCGAACCCCATCGAAGTAGAAGTCACCGCCTCGATCCAGTATATCATAAATCGAGTCTACAGCCTCGTTGACACCAATGACAACTCGGTAGCTTCCGTAATCCAAGCCCTGCACAGAGACTACCGGAATCTGATACAACTCTAACTCACCCTTGTTATTGACGGTAAGAGCTTTCTTCGTATTCCCCTTCTGATCAAAGACTGCCACACGGATTGCACCCTGGGTAATACCCGTACGGCTGATGAGGTCGAAGCCTGTGCCTGTAAAGGTGAATTCTGCCTGGGTATAGCTGTCCGCAGGAGCTGCTTCAGGGTTAAAGGTATGAAGGTTAATCCCCTTACCCACAGTGAAGAGGCTGTCATAGTCCGAGTAGCCGGGATCGTCGGTGTAGTGGTTGTCGTAGCCATAGACCACAGGCGGGATCTCTCCCGGTCCTACGTATATATAGTCTATAACGATCTTAATCGGCTCATCCTCCTTCGCCCAGTAGAGTCCGTGGAAGCCCGGACAGATACCTGTGATAGTATTACAGTTGCGGAAGCCGTCATTCAGAGGAATGGTTGCCGTTACCCACTGTCCCCCACTGAGCTTCTGCCCATCTACAGTTGTGGAACCTGCTGTTGTCAGGGCAGAGGGTCTATCTCCATCAAAGAAGTATTGCAGATACACCAGCCCATCAGACACTCCCTGACGGGGTCCCTCGATACGGAAGCGGATCTGGGCAATCTCTGCCCGATCGGGATGGAAGTCCAGGGTGGGTAAGGTATTGGGTTTGCCGTTTACCCTTTCTCCCATTAAACCGGTCTGGATCCAACTGAAGCCGTCTTCCGTATTGCTTATAATGTTGCCGTCCTCATCCTTCTTTATAATAATACCTGTGGTATCAATGGTGATAACACCCTTTGCGTTATCGGTGGTCACCGACTTGTCTCTGCCAGCATTGTAACCCCATGTTCCCTGAGTATCATGCTGGATATAACCGTAGCTGTCATTATCATAACGGCTCCGATCCCCGGCGGTATCATCAAAGTTGAAATACAGACTGCTCACCGAAGGCTCTGCCAGTGCGGAGCTGAGAGGTCCAACATAGAGATAGTCAATGGTAAATACGGCGGGAGTATCCAAGGATGCGGAATCACAAATGTGGAACTGGGGCTGGATAGCGGTGATATATTCCGCCTTGGTATAATAGGGACTGGTCAGAGGGAAGCACAGGGTCATATAATCCCCGTCTGCCTCTCTGGGGTCGATGAAGGTCGAACCCATATCTACCCAAGGATAATCGTGGGGCTTCTCCCCCTCGTAATAGCAATATAGAGAGAATTCCAGCCTGCCGTTATTGGTAAATCCTACGACACCGTCCTTGCTGTTGGGTTTGTGGATGGCATTGATCAGTTTGACACGGGCAATGCAATAATCGTTCTCCCCCGGAATATAGTGCAGAGGCCCATCCGTCTCTGACGAACCGGTTTTGAGGGCGTTGTGGTTATTGTTTTGGTTGATTCTCGCATCTGTCAGGATCATCTCCCCATTGCGGAGCTCTACCTGAGACACGTTGGTGTGATACCAGCTCTCAAGGAGATCGAAGTTATGGCCGCCGTAAATGGGACTGCTGTAACGAACTCTGTCTACATCTGTATTGGTGAAGTCGAAGAACAGAGCATCTTCTGTCAGGGGAACTGCACCTGTATCCTCCTGTGGCAGATGGGAATAGGGCCCCACATACACATAGTCGATCCGGAAGTTGGTGGCATCCTTGACCATCTTCATCCAGCTAAGGGAAATACAAATCTCGGAAATCTCGGCAAACGCGGACAGAGGCAAGCCACGAGTCTGGGTCTTAAGAGGGATCGTCCATGTGAGCCATCCCTTACCGTTTACCTGGGCAAGGACAAAGTCTTGATCCACGGTATGCTTCGTACCGGCAGGGGCTGTATAGCCGTCTTTATAGGTTCCCTCATAATAGAGACTCAATCTACCCTTATCCGAGCTTCCGTCATCTCGAGGGAAGCACTGTGTAATATCGTCTATACGGAAGCGGATCTGCAGATAGTCCTCTTCCCCGGGATGATACTGTAGGGACTCGGCAACAATACCGCACCAACCGTCTTTGGAGTTTGCCAGGGTCTCGGTGGTCTTCGTCTGTAGGATCCCGCCTGCTTCGGTCAGGGTGAAAGTATTGCCCGTATTCCAGGCATCGGGATTATCAAAATTGCGGTTTCCATACAGGGCAGTATCATAGCGAAGAGCATCAGAGGCATCGGCATCAAAGCCAAAATACAGGTAATCCGGAGCATTGGTGCCCTCGGCAGGAGCATAGGCAGGTCCCACATAGACATAGTCTACGGTAACAGTGTAGGTCGCCGCAAGATTGTTAAACCAGAGTCGGAAGCCGGAAACGCTTTCCTCATCATAGAATTGGTCGCAGAGGTTGAACCGCATGGTAACATACTCGCCGATCTGATTCACCGGACGGTCACTGCCAAATCCTCTGCCAATTGTTGCATCCGAAAAAAGACAGTGTTCTGTGGTGAGGGCTCTTTCTATAGGAATGCTTGCGCCTTCCGGTGTGACCATGTAGGTCATAAAGACAGTAGGCAGCTTGCTCAGAGTCTCCGGGGCTGCTCCTTGATAGTCGAATTTCAGACGGACCTCTGCAAAACTCGTATCGCTGGGAGTATAGCTTAGGGGTAGACCTGTAATCCCTCCGGGAGTACCTGTATAGGTCTTAAAGATCGTGTCCACAAACACATAGTCCCTGACAGTGTCCTTGATAGATACGATCATGGCTTCCTTCCGCGTAGTATCGTATACAATGCTTTCGATCTTATTTGTATTATATCCCCAGCTTTCTGTGTCGAAGTTCTGGTTCCTATATTGCGGCTGCTTGCTGTAACGATCTGCATAGCCCTCACCGTCAAAGTCTACGAAGAAGGCATTTTCCGGAATCAGCTCCCGATCGGGCTTCATGGAATAATAGGTATCCCCTACCCGATCAAAGTCCTGATGATCCCGAATCTCCGGTCCAAGATAGATATAATCAATGGTCAGCTTGCCCAACTTTTCCAGACTGATACTGGTCAGATTCTTGAAGGAGGGACGGATGGAGGTAATAAACCGCTCCTGTGCAAATTCGGGATCTGTAAGAGGAATACGAACCGTCACAAACTCTCCGCTGACGTGTTCTTGCGTCAGCACAAGAGGACTTGAGAGGTAATTGCTGTTAATTTCATCGGGAGCTGAGCTCATTTCAATGTACTTGCCATTGCCTGTGTAATAGCCGAAGTCTAAGACAGCCTTGCCGTCGGGAGGATTGAAGTTCTCCAGCTTAAAGCGCATCTGCAGGAACATATTCCTGTCCGGCACGATCCGCAGGTCGTAATGGGTAACGATATCCCGTCCGGGCTGGACGTAAATGGCACCTTTGCCGGGGACATAAGTACCGTCCTCCTGTAGGATCTTCCGTATGGCTATGGAGATGGTACCTGCTTCCTGATCCAAGGTGGGATGGTCCTTGGCAGTAAGATCGTCCTCTCGCTCTGTAAAGGATACCCAGTAGGCTAAGTTATCCAAATCCATACCGCCGTAAATGGGATTGTCCCTGTAGCGGTCATAATAGCCCGTGCCGTCAAAGTCTACGAAGAAGGCATTATCCGGCACATCCTCCTTGTGGATCCGCTCATAGATGGGAGTTTCCTCCGCCGTGGTCCAGGCATCGGGGGCTGATTGCCCCTTTTCCTTGGCGCTCAGGTCAAAGATCCCCTCGGCAAAGTCGGTCTCATAATAAGTGATCGTAGCCGGCTGAACCGTGACCTCTACGCAGATATAGCTGTAGCGGTAGCTCTTGTCAGGATCCTCGGGATCCACTGCATAGCAGTTATCCAATCCGTACACCGCATATACCGTATCCGTATCAGTAAGGAATTTGTTAGGCGTATAGGTAAGGTACTTCTTATCACGGCAGAAGATGCCAAATGTTCCCTCATAGCTATCCGTCTCCTTGGTCAGGATCAAATTCTGAGGCAGATTCTTCATAAAGGTACCATGAGAGCTCTGTGCCAAGAAGCCCACCAGACCTGTTACGGATACGTCTCGGTTGGTATAGATATGCTTCTCCAGCTCATCTAAAGGAATAAGTACGGTCTTGCCATAGTCCAGAACCACCCGTTCTGCATCGGCGGAGGGAAGGTCCGTGATCTTCTGATTCATGACACGGACAGAGATACCTGCAGAGCCGTTGACCTCGATAGGGCTACTGAGGGGAGGAGCATAGTAGCAGGAGGAACGGAGAGTATTGACATAGGGAGTATCCCCTTCTGCGGTATTGCGCTTAAAGCCATAGATCATGAGCTGTGCTCTGGGAGGCACGCCCAGAGCCAGCAGCTCCCTAAGCTGTCCCTCGGACAGCCCCTTCAGGAGATAGCTCCCTGTGGGGAAGGGCTCGTATTGGGTCACACCGCCGGCACCTGCCTGCCCAATCAAGGAGGGCTCTAGGATCTCCTCCAGGAAGGCTGTGTAATCCCCCACGATCACAGGACTCTGCCCGTTGACCGCCCCGCCATCATAGCTGCGGTACAGAACAAGTAGGTCAGACAGTTCGGTAACTACTCCATTGGTACTGACACCGGGATCGGAGAGGCGGATCTGATCCGGACTCACCGTAACCCCTAAGCTCCCGTCAGTAAAGCTCACGTTGTACAGGGGCAGATCACGCTTGTTCAGGAGTTCAAAGCTGTAGGCAATGGTATCCCCCTTGTTTACAATGCTGTTATCATCTAAGTAGGCACCCATGGTGGTAAGAGGATCTGCAACGACCTTGCCTCCACTTTTTACCAGATACTGCCCCTTGGTGGTCACCGCATCGGAGTCCAGGATCTTGATATTGGTGCGGAAGGTTAGATTGGTTGCGTAAGCCCCTCGCTCTGCATAGAACATATCGAAGGAATATACCTGTCCGTCTACCAGACCCAACTCCTCCTTCTTGTCGTTCAGGTACAGAGAGTCGGTAACAGCGGCGTGGTTGCCACCCAGATCTACGGCGATCCTGTTATTGACGAAGAACATAACGTCATCGTCCCCGGTAAAGGTAAAGTACAGATCCTGATCCTCGTAATACACGAAGCTGCCCCGGGCGCGCATGGACATGCTGAAATTGTTCTGCCAGGTATACATACTGCTGTAGCCACAGCTCAAGCCGCTACCTATGTCTGTATCATGATAGTCCCCCTTCTCGAAGCCCAGAGTATCAATGGGTTGGAAGAAGGGGTGTTCCGCCGGCGCGGTGGCAAACTCGGAATTATAAATATAGGAGCCGCTATATGCCATAGCCTTGCCGGAATTCAGGGTATAAAACCCATCTGCCTCCCGATACATACGCAGGGTATTCCGCTCCGGCACGGGGATATTATAGAGATAGCCGTCGTGGAACAGATGCTGTTCCTCCTCCGGCACAGGTCTCCATAAGTAGTGCAGGATATAGTATGCCATATCAAAGCAGGTACGGACACTGTCCCAGGACAGATCTCCCCCGTTCTCCCCCGTAGACGTCTTGGCAAGGGTATCTTCAAAGGAGCCGTAGGTAAAATCCACCTGAGTATAGCTCTTGTTGCCTTGAGCATCATAGGTTGCTACGGGGATCTTCTTGCTCTTAATGATTTCGATAAAGACATTGTTATGATACCCCTTGGACTGATTATTCATATTAAAAAACAAGTCACCTCGTAACAAGCCCGCTGCTACGAACTGCACCGTATCGGGATGATACACGGGATAGCCACTGTCATCCAATCGGGGCAGAGTCAAGCCTAATCTTGCATTGCGAATAAGGCTGGGATCCATGTCCGGGTGGAGAAGGCGTCCGGGGAGGAATACCTGATTACCCTTGTCATCATAACGCTTACCGCTTCTCTCGTTCTGCACCAGATGGTAGCCCGTGGGATGCATCAGAATGCCATCGGAGCGGAAGTCCAGGATCTCTACAGGGATGTCAATATACTCAAGGGATGTATCAAACAGGGTTTCGTAGCCCAGTAAGCTGTTGGTCTGATCCCGCAGGATCTCAGAGATATTCTCCGAAACTGCCAGATCTTCCTCAGAGGGCTGTGCGTAATATCTGTTATAGAGAGTCAAGCTCTCCTCCATTGCGGTGAGGAAGTCTGAAAAAGTGGATTCCTTATAGCTGTCGGGCTTAGTTAGGAAGGTTTGCAGATAAGACTGCATAGAACGAATCGCATTGTAAAGGGGTTCTACAGACCAGACAAAGCGATACAGATATAAGCGGTTATAGGGGGTATTGGCATATTCGTGGAATTCAAAGGTCTTCTTATCCGCGGACAGTCCAATGACATCCATATTGTATTTGGTAGGATCTCCGGTGTCCATGTGCTCAGAGCGGAGGAAGGCGGTAGAGCCGTCCTCACAGCACATTTTGAGATAGTTGCCTCGGTTAGATGCAAGAATATCCCGATTATCGGTACCGTGATGAATGAAGTTGTTGGCATTGAAGCCTATCCAATAATAGGCCCTGTTAAAGCTATCCACCTTAAAGAAGTAGTAGGCAACGGTATATCCTTCCTTTACTCCGATCAAGGAGTTCCCCTCTACAGCTACAGGACGAGCCTTGACCTTGCCGTTAGAGAGATTAGAGCCGTCAAACACATAGGTCTGACCGTCAACCTTGGCGGCAAGGTAATAATTGCGATCCAACCCTGCCAAGGGCTTAGACAGGGAATAGCCCGTCAGGTCAAGGAGGATGTTGCCGTGTTTCGTTGCTCCCATGGGGGGAGCGAGAACCTCGATCTGTTTGATCAAATTGAGAACCCGTGTCTGAAGCGCAGTTCCCTCAGGAGATTCTGCCCGAAGAGTTCCGACCTCCTCCCCCTGTCCCTCCAAAGTAGGCGCAGAATCCTGTGCCGAGATCAAGGTCGTAGGGAACAAGCCCAATAGCAGAGCCGAAAGCAGAAGAAAAGCGATAAACGAGCGAAATTTGATTCTGAAATTCATAGTTAAGCCTCCTATCATTGAACAATACTTCTTATATTGCAATACGAATCACTGTTTACTGTGTTATTCCGTCAGATCTGTTTCGACAATTAAGGTGTTACTGTGGCTGAGTTCGTGCAATTCATCTACAGAAGAGACCTGAACAACGCTCACGACATCCTCTTTCTCGATTCGCAGTTCCTTAACCCTCAGAGTTGTTGAGGAAATAAACTCCGTGGGATAGGGTCGGTCATTGACATAGACACGGCTGAAGGGAGTAAAATGCTCTCCCACGATGAGAAAATCTTCTTCCCCTTCTGCAATCAGGTCTCTAAGAAGGATCGTCTCCACATCAAAGCGTATCCCGGGAGTATCCGTCTGCTCCGGTTCATCGGCAGCAAAGTTCTCTCCATAAAGCATGTCATATTCCAGAGTCTGAAGATCCTCCTGATAGCTGTCATGATCCTCTAAGCCATAGGAATAGGATTGATGATGCTTAAACACTGCACCCTCGTGGATACCGCAGAGCTCCAGTATATAGGCAGAGAGCTGATAGGTCTGCAGATCCCTGTCCGGGGTCACCAGGGGATAGTTTGTCCATATGACATATTCTGTGGTTTGGTTGCTGCCTGCAGACAATTCCTCATTCTCTATGCTGAAGCTGGGCAAATGATCTCCGTAGAAGACGACCATAGTCTTTTCCGGGAATTTTGATAAAGCAGTTCGGAGCTCCCCTATAAAGCGGTCTGTTTCCCATAGCTGTTGGAGATAATATTCAAAACCTGCCCGTCTGTCCTCCTCAGGCATGCCGCTCACAGAAAGGGTTTGCGCCCCATCTATGGGCTTCTTGGGATACCTGCCGTGTGCTTGCACAGATACAGCGAAGACAAAATCCTTATCTTTACCGGATTCCAGACATTTCAGGATCTCTGAGGTCAACACCTGATCCTTCGCCCAGCCTAAGGGGTTGTATTCCACATCATCCATATATTCCAGAGAGGTGAAGGTATCGAAGGAAAAGTTGTCATAAACAATATGACGGTCATAAAAGCTTGCATTATTATTATGGATCGCATGGGTGGCATAGCCGATAGAGGAAAGAGCTGTGGCGATGGATTCTGTTTCTCCAATGTCCACAATGGTGGTGTAAGGATACTCCCCCACTCCGAAGTGACTCAGGTTCATCCCCGTGAGAACCTCGAACTCCGTATTTGCTGTTCCTGCGCCCACACAAGGCACAGACAGAAAACCGGAGGGTCGGCGGTTCTTCAGCATGCGGAAAACGGGAATGGGATCGGTCTCATAGCTAAGCGCCTTCATATAGCCGGGATCAAAGAAGGATTCCAACTGTACAAAGACGATATTCGGTGTCCCATCCTCCGTGGAGGGAAGC
This sequence comes from Oscillospiraceae bacterium, assembly GCA_017391305.1. Taxonomy (GTDB): domain Bacteria; phylum Bacillota; class Clostridia; order Oscillospirales; family Oscillospiraceae; genus JAZOXB01. The sequence goes on from JAFOZC010000277.1 coordinate 14,027, forward strand.
TCCGCGGCTTGTTCATCCAATATCTCCTCCACTTCTCCCGAGGAATATTCCCCGGGCTCCTCTACCCCACGGGTCACGGCGCTGGCACAGAAGCAGTAGGCAAAGCCGTTGCGGTGATAAGCCTCAGACAAATTCTGAAATTCGGAAGTAGCGTCTATTGCTCCCCTGTTTACCAGTGGGCTCTGAAGGGTGCATAGAAGTAGGGCGATCAGAAGGCAATTTCCTATGGCCAGACCTAACAGCTCCTCACGCTTTTTGGTCAGGAGCAAGGCACAGAAAATCAAACCCCAGAGAGCGGAGATCATAAGCATGAGCAGAACCAAGGTCAGGGGATTCAAATAAATTTCAAAGATATCCTTCACAGAGGAGATAAGCAAAATGTCACGGGCTGTAAGCGGCATGGAGCGAAAGCGTAAAAGTACAAAATTTGCAATGGCTACCCCAAGCCAAGTGCCGAAAATCAGCAGGAAGCAAAAGCCCCTCCTGCGAAAAAGCAAGGCAAGACAGAGGCATAAATATACGATC
>JAFOZC010000278.1 GCA_017391305.1 Oscillospiraceae bacterium
CACCCTTGGGGATCTTGGCACCCAATGCCCGATACTTTGCAGGATCACGGAGGAAGTCCACGATCTCTGCCAGCTCTGCCTTCTCTTCGTCGGCACCTGCCACATCAGCGAAGGTGACCTTGTTCTTCCCTGTGCCGATCTTGACGGCGGCACGGCTGAACTTGGCCGCCTGCCCACCTGCACCGCCGCCGCTGAGTCTGCCGAAGAGGAAGTACATGACGACCAGCAGGACGACCATAACCAGGAAGTAGGGCAGGATGCTGACATACCAGGGAGTAGGCTCCACAGGATTAAAGTTATAGGATTCAAGGATGCCGGAGGAGAGCTGAGCCTCGTAAAGCTCGTGGAGCTCGTCTGCGAACATCTTGGCATCTGCCAGCTTGTGGCATACCTTGGACTCACCGTCCAATTTCTCGCCCATGCCGGACAGGGGCTTGTGGAGCTCAAGGATCAGAACACCTTCCTTCCATTCAAAGGTCTTGACATTCTCGGCAGTAAACTGCTGTCTGACCTGAGAATAGCTCAATTCCGGCAGATCGGATCCGTCGGCAAAGGCAGTGATCAGGAAAATGAACGCAAAGGCGATCAGAATATAGATCAAAAAATTAAAACGTCTGCTTGGCTGATTCAATGGGGGGAACTCCTTTAAAACAGTTATTTTTGATAAACTTCGGGCTTCAGAATGCCGATGTAGGGCAGGTTGCGGTAGATCTCACGGTAATCCAGCCCGTAGCCTACCACGAACTCATTGGGAATGGTGAAGCCGACATAGTCTGCGGTAATATCCGCCTGTCTGCGCTCCGGCTTATCCAACAGGGTGCAGATCTTCAGGGAGGCGGGCTTCTTGCTCAGAAGGTGCTCCTTGACAAACTTCAGGGTATGGCCGGTATCCAGAATATCCTCCAGGATCACCACGTGGCGACCCTCGATAGAGGAGGAAAGGTCCTTCTGCATATTGATAACACCGGAGGACACGGTGCCTCTGCCGTAAGAGGATACCGCTAAGAAGTCATACTCGCAGGGGAGGGGGGTTTTCGTAACAAAATCCGTAAAGAAATGGACAACGCCCTTCAGCACGCCTACGAAAACGGGGACAGTACCCTCATAGTCGGCGGAGACGGTCTTGGCTAGCTCGGCGATACGGTTTTGCAGCTCTTCCTCTGTGATCAGGATCCGTGCAATGTCTTGGTTCATGTTGTTTCCTCCTTTAATATATCTATATGAATGATCAGGGCAGGCTCGCCCTCTTTGGGAACATAGGGATGGGAAACTCCCAGACCCGCTGCGGCCACCACATCACTGCCATAGGTAAAGATCGGCAGACCGTCCCGATGCCGTCGGGGGATTTTCCCTTCTATCATCAATTTTTTCAGTGATCTGCTGTGTCCGTCCGACATTTGCAGGCGATCCCCGATTTGACGGGAACGGAGACAGAGAACAGACCCGGCTATCATATCATATCTGACAGAGAAATGAAACGGGGTATTTGTCATTTTTGCAAAATTTTCTTCCACCCTGCTTTGGATCACATAAGAACCGAAGGTCAGGCTCTGTCCGGGGGTCAGCGCAAGAAAGACCTGCTCTTTGGCAGGAGAGACGGCGTGCCTCAGCTCCAGCCGATCGTAGAGCCGACAGGCCTTAAGACCTGTGGGAAGGTCAATTTCCCCGGAGGGGTGAGGGCTGTGCAGGAGCGCCTGCAAGGCCTCGATATGCACCAGTGACACATCCTGTGGAAGCCTTTCCCCCAGAATCAGGCGAAGGGCCCGTTTCTGCAAAGGATCCGGGGCTTGTATCAGGGGTGCAAGGGCATAGCTACCGTCGGAATCTCGGTGCAGAAGCTCCCCTGCCATCTGATCCAGAAGCCGATCCTCCCCCCGTAAGAGACCGCTCTGTGCCAGAACACGGTCAGCCAGACGGGGATTCTCCCGACGGAGGAGAGGCAGTACCTCATGGCGCAGGCGGTTGCGGGTAAAGGAGAGATCCCTATTGGAGCTGTCCTCCCGATGGGGCAAGCCCTCTGCCTGCAAATAGGCTAAAATTTCCTCTCGGGTCACACAGAGCAAGGGGCGGCAGATATTCCCTCTCTGAGGGGGGATACCGCCGAGTCCCCGAAGTCCGCTGCCTCGGAGCAGGTGCATGAGTACCGTTTCTAAATGATCGTCGGCATTGTGAGCCGTTGCAAGCTTCCCTTGGAAGGCAGAGAGGAAGGCATAGCGACACTGTCGAGCCGCTTCCTCCGTACTGAGGTGTCTCTCCTTCCCGTAGGCCGCCACGTCTCCCCTGCCCAAATAGAGGGGGATCTGCCTCCCTATACAGAATTCTTCTACAAACTCCTGATCTCTTTGGGCTTCCTCTCCCCGAAGGCAGTGATTATAGTGGGCGGCCTCCACAGAGATCTGCAGCTCCTGTCGCAGGCTGTAAAGGCAGTGGAGCATGGCCATAGAATCCGCACCGCCGGAAACGGCACAGATCACCCGATCTCCCGAGGAGAAAAAGCCCTGCTCCCTACACCAACGAAGCACCTTATCCTTCATTGTGCTTCCACTCCCTGTCGGCAAAGGTGGTGAACTGAGGCAACCACTGGAGCTTCACGGTGCCTACTTCGCCGTGACGATTCTTTGCCACGATCACTTCTGCGACATTTTGCTCGGGGGAGTTTTTGTTATAATAGTCATCACGGTAGATAAACAGAACCTCGTCGGCATCCTGCTCGATGGCGCCGGATTCACGGAGGTCGGAAAGCATGGGGCGCTTGTCCTGTCGGCTCTCGTTGGCACGGGAGAGCTGGGACAGGCAGAGAATGGGAACATTCAGCTCCTTGGCCATGATCTTCAGGGAACGGGAGATGTCCGACACGATCTGCTGGCGGTTCTCGTTGGCGGCGGTCTTGGTGCCGGCGGAGGTCATTAACTGCAGGTAGTCGATGACCACCAGAGCCAGATCGTCAATGCGGCGGCATTTGGCATTCATCTCCGCAACGGAAAGGGAGGGATTATCATCTACGCGGATATCCGTCTGCGCCAAGGCAGAGGAGGCAATGCCGATCTTCGTCCACTCCTCTGTGGTCAATTGGCCTGTGGTCAGCTTCTTATTGTCGACAAAGCTCTCGTTGGAAAGGAGTCTGGTGACCAGCTGCTCCTTGGACATTTCCAAAGAGAAGAAGGCAACGGTCTTCTTGGGGTACTTCTTGGCAACATTCAGCGCAATATTCAGCGCCAAAGAGGTCTTACCCATAGCGGGACGGGCGGCAAGAAGCATAAGGTCAGACTTGTTCAGACCGTTAATGAACTTGTCCAAATCATGGAGACCTGTGGAAAGTCCGGCAATATCGCTATCGGCCTCACTGAGCTCGGTGAGTCTGTCGAAGACCTTCAGGATAATGGTGCCGATGTGCTCCAGAGATTCGTTGGTATTGCCCCGTCGGATGGCATAGATCTTCTTCTCGGCGGCCTCCAGAATATCCTGGGCAGTGCCTACGCCCTCCCGTACGATGTTGACGATCTCTGCCGCCGCTGTGGAAAGATTCCTGAGCAGGGACTGATCCCGAACGATCTGGGCATAGCGCACCACATTGGCCGCAGTGGGAGTGATCTCCATCAGCTCCATGAGGTACTTGGAGGTGGTTTTTTCATCAAAAACTCCACGCTCACGCATTTTATCCAGCACCGTCACCGGGTCAATGGTTTGGGAGAAGCTGAACATTTCATAAATGGTTTCGTAAATATCCCGATTGACCCCAATGTAGAAATCTCCCGGTCTCAGCAGACCGACGACCTCATTGACACAGCGACTGTCAATGAGCATGGAGCCCAGAACCGATTGCTCCGCCTCCGGAGAATGGGGTACTTGACGGGAAAGCAGTTCTTCCATAAAACACCTCAGGTATCAGTTGATAGTTGACGGTTCACAGCTTGCTCCCAAGGACAGCTCGGAGGGCTTGCCACCGGGCGATCCCCTGCCCTGCCCCGGGGACAGTGTAAACCGAACAACAAAGATGGCCTCATCAAAGCTCCTCGATCTTCACCTTCAGATCGCCGGTGATCTCGTAGCCCAGCTTGCACTTGACAGTGTAGAGACCTACGGTCTTGATGGTCTCGTTCATGACGATCTTCCGCTTGTCCAGAGTAATGCCGTGGTTCTTCTGCAAGGCATCAGCGATCTCCTGAGTGGTGACAGAGCCGAAAAGTCTGCCTGCTCCGCCGCCCTTAGCCTTGACCACTACGGTCAGGTTCTTTAGCTGATTGGAAATGGCGAAGGCCTCCTCACGCTCTCTCTGGCGCTTTTCCTGATTGGCCTTGTCGGTCATACGCATGGTGTTGATGCTGTCGGCAGTTGCCTCCACCGCCAGCTTCCGAGGCAGTAAATAATTCCGGGCATAGCCGTCGGAGATCTCCAGCATCTGGCCCTTCTTGCCCTTACCCTTCACGTCCTGTAATAAAATAACCTTCATGGAAGTATCCTCCTTATGGTTCAAAAAATTTGTCAATGGATCTGGTCAGCTCCTCTAAGGTGGCGCTGACGGTCTTGTTCTTCACCTGTGCTCCGGCAGTGGCGGCATTGCCTCCCCCACCAAGAGCCTCCAAGATCACCTGCACATTGGCATTGCCGATGGAACGGGCGGAAATGATGGTCTGGTTGTCCTGGGGATAGAGGACAAAGGAGGCCTCTATGCCGGAAATGTTCAAAAGCTCGTCTGCGGCTTGTGCCGCCAGAGTGCGGGTAACGGTGTAATCCAGAGCGACAATGGCGATCCCGTGATCGTAGAGCTTGGCGTTCTGAATGATCTTGTAACGGGATACGGTAGTGGCAAGGTCGTTCTGGAACAGCTTCTTCACCTCTACGGGATCTGCACCCAGCCTCCGCAGGAAGGCGGCGGCCTCAAAGGTGTAGCTGTTGGCTCGGATGCTGAAATGCTTGGTATCCAGAGCGATACCGGCAAGGAGCGCCAAGGCTTCCTCCTGAAGAATATCATCCGGCTCTACGGTATATTGCAGCAGCTCTGCCACCAGCTCCGAAGCGGAGGAGGCTCTGGGCTCATGCATATTGGGCGTTGCGCCCTCGATATAATCCGCCGCTCTGCGGTGGTGGTCGATGATTGCCACCCGTCGGATGGATTCCAGAAGGGGCTTGCACTCCACCTGATCCGGGCGGTTGGTATCTACCACGATCAGGTAGCTACGGGGGTCTGCCTCTACCAGAGCATCCTGACCGCTGATGAAGCAGTTCTCGTACTCCGGCAAGGCTCTTAAGCGGCCGAGAAGTCCCTGAGCCGCATTGACATCCACATCCAGGACGATCTTGGCCTTCTTCTCCAGCTTTCTGCATAGGCAGAACACACCGGCGGCGGCACCCAGAGCATCCAGATCCGCCATCTTGTGACCCATAATGAAGATCTTGCTGGAATCGGAGATCAGGTTGGAAAGATTCTTGGCGGCAGTACGGGAGCGCACCTTGGTGTGTCGGTCCCCGTGGCTCATACGGCCACCGTAGAAGGAGAAGTCATTGCGATCCTTGAGCACCGCCTGATCGCCGCCTCGGGACAGGGCCATGTCAATGGCAAGGGCGGCAAATTTGTAATTCTCCCGAAAATCCACCCCATCCTTGCCGATGCCGATAGAAACCGTAGGCCCAAGACCGTTGGAGGTCTGGATGGTGCGGATGCTTTCCAGAAGACGGAATTTATTCTCTGCCATAGCGGACAGGTCTCTGGCCTCGAAGAGGAGGAAGAAGCGGTTACGCTCCATCTTCCGCAGAAGGCCGTTGTTGTTCTCCGTCCACTCGTTGATATGGCTGTTGATCTGGGCATTGAGGCCTGCCAGCTCCGCATCGGAGAGGCTGTCTGCCAGCTCGTCATAATTGTCCACCAGCACAATGGCTACCATAGGACGGGATCGAATGTACTCATCCCGAACCTGCAGAAGCTCGGTCTGATCCCGGAAGTACAGCATGCCGAAAAGCAGTCCGCTCTTGGGATCAACATCCGGCAGGACAGAGCCGCTGAGATGGAAGCGACGGTTGCAGAAGTGTATGGGCTCCGGAGCCTCGCTCTTGCCGTCCTTCAGCCAAGTCAGGTCTAAGCCGGGGATCAGCTCGTTAAGCTTGTAGGGGTTGAGCTGTTCCCCCAAATGTGCCAGCTTCTCAAAGGCGCCGTTGTACCAATGGAGCTCAAAGCTCTCCAGATGTACCATGACCACAGGAAAGGGAACCTCGTTGCCCTTCAGCTTTTCCAGCATGGGGATGTGGCTGCGGATATATTCTGTCAGCGCCTTCCGACGGCTGACATTCCGCACAGACAGCAGGGCATAGAGCCCCCCTGTGAAGCCAAGGGCGCAAAGTCCCAGAACATACTCCCTCCGAACAAAGGCGGCCAGTGCAAACAGGAGGAGCACCGGGAAAACATAGACAATATTTGGCTGTGTTAATCGGCGCAGCTTCCGTTTCATAGGCAGTGTCCCCTTTCAAGGAATATACAAGTTTATTATACCAGATTTCTTCTGCTTTTTCTACCTGAAATTTACTGCTTTTCAAAAAATAGTATACTTTTTCTTGATTTTATGGTATACTATATGATGGAGAAGGTTAATCACAAGGTTCTATACACGTCTGTTGGGACGTTTTTGTATGATACCATCTGTAAAGGAGATGACATTATGGCAGATAAATTAAAGATCATACCCCTGGGGGGCTTAAATGAGATCGGCAAGAATATGACTGTCCTGGAATACGGCAAGGACATGATCGTCATCGACTGCGGTCTGGGCTTCCCCGAGGATGACATGTACGGCGTGGATCTGGTGATCCCCGACGTTTCCTATTTGGTGAAAAACAAGAGCAAGCTCAAGGGCTACTTTATTACCCACGGCCACGAGGACCATATCGGAGCCCTGCCCTATGTACTGCAGGCTGTCAATGCACCGGTTCATGCCACTCCCCTGACCTTAGGTCTCATCAAGCTGAAGCTGGAGGAGCATGAGCTCCTGCGGAAGTGCAAGCTGGTGACCCATAGCCCCGGGGAGATCGTCAAAGCCGGTTGCTTCACCGTCGAATTCATTCATGTCAACCATTCCATCGCCGATGCGGTGGCCTTCTGCGTAGGCACTCCCGTTGGCAACATTATTTTCACCGGTGACTTCAAGATCGACCCCACCAGTGAGGACGGCATGACGGATCTGGGTCGCTTCGGTGTTCTGGGAAAGGAAGGGGTCTATGCCCTGCTGGCAGATTCCACCAATGTGGAGCGCCCCGGCTACACTCCCTCGGAGTCCGTGGTGGCAGACAGCTTGGACAGACAGTTCAAGGGCTGTAAGAGTCGGATCATCGTCACCACCTTCGCCTCCAATATGTACCGCATCCGCTCCGTCCTGGACACCGCCCACCGCTATGGCAGAAAGGTGGCTGTGACCGGTCGAAGCATGGAGAATATTCTCAATGTGGCAACGGAGCTGGGCTATCTGGATATCCCTCCCGGACTTTTGGTGGACATCAATCAGATCAAGGGACTTCCCAAGGACAAGATCGTCATTGTTTCCACCGGCTCTCAGGGAGAGAATATGTCCGCCCTGTACCGCATGGCATTTTCCAGCCACCGTCAGGTAGAGATCCTGCCGGGGGACAAGGTCATCATTTCCGCCTCCGCCATTCCCGGCAACGAGAAGGCGGTGTCTCGGATCATCAACGAGCTGTATCGGAAAAATGCCGAGGTGGTCTATGACAAGCTGGAGGGCCTCCATGTATCGGGACATGCCTGTCAGGAGGAGCTGAAGATCGTCCATGCCCTGACCAAGCCCCGATATTTCATCCCCGTCCACGGGGAACAGCGTCACCTGCACAAGCACGGCAATCTGGCACAGACTATGGGCATGAGCCCCAAGAATATCATCATCGCAGATCTGGGCAAGGTCATCGAATGTACCCCCAAGACCTGCAAGATCGGCACCACCGTCACCGCAGGCAAGATCCTGGTAGACGGTACCGGCGTGGGGGATGTGGGCAGTGTGGTCCTCAGAGACAGAAAGCACCTTGCGCAGGACGGCATGATCGTGGTCTGTGTGAATCTGTCCAGTGAGGATGGCTCTGTTCTCACGGGCCCTGATATTGTTTCCCGCGGCTTTGTTCAGGTCAAGGACAACGAGGATCTGATGGAAGCCATGCGCATGGTAGCAGGTCACGCCTTAGAGGTCTGTCGGGATCGCAATATTTCCGACTGGGCCACCATCAAGTCCACCATCAAGAACGAGCTGGGTCAGTTCATCTATCGGAATACCAAGAAGAACCCCATGATCCTGCCTGTGATCATGGAGATCTAAGCTCCCCCAAAAGGAGGGCGGTTCTTCCCTCTTCCCAAAAACACAAGCCCCATCAGCCACTGCTATGAACGGTGGTTGATGGGGCTGAAATTTTAGGCCTGATTCGGAACGCAAGCAGTTCCGTAAATCGGGGGGGCGGGCAGTGTTTTTCCTAAGTTTACTGCCAATGATGCTTTGGGGATGGGATCTACTTGTGATACAGGTTGTTGTTTTCGTAGGTGGCCTCGCAGGTGAGGTGGATGCCCAGCTTGCGGAGGACACTTTCGTCAACAGAGGACAGGAGAACCGTGGAGTGGAGCTGACTGCCCTTGAGCTTTTCCAGCTGCGCCATAGCTCTGCGGGCATTGAGGTCACTGCCTGCACAGATGGCCAGGGCGATAAGAACCTCGTCGGTGTGGAGACGGGGATTCAGGCTCTGCATGTGATCCACCTTCAGGGTCTGAATGGGAACAATCACATTGGGAGAAATCAGCTCGATCTCATCGGGGATCTTTGCCAAGGTCTTCAGCGCATTGAGCAGAGCCGCAGAGGCGGCACCCAAAAGGACGGTGGTCCTGCCTGTGACAAGGCTACCGTCGGGAAGCTCTATGGCAACCGCCGGCTTTCTGGTGCGGTTGGCTACGGCAAGGGCGGCAGGGACGGTTTTCCGTGTTTCCGGCACGATCCGAAGGGCTCGCATTAGCAGCTCGATGCGTTGCTGTTCCCCCTTGTGACCTGTCCGCCGTTTTTCCTCGCAGGCGGCATGGAAGAAGCGGCGGATAATTTCCTGCTTGGCCGCCTCCCGACAGACCTCGTCATCACTGATGGCATAGGCCAGCATATTGACACCCATGTCCGTGGGACTCTTATAGGGGCATTCTCCATAGATCTTTTCAAAAATCGTCCGCAAAACGGGGAAGATCTCCACATCCCGATTATAGTTGGTGGCAGTTTCCCCATAGGCCTCCAGATGGAAGGGGTCGATCATATTCACATCATCCAGATCTGCGGTAGCCGCCTCGTATGCCAGATTCACAGGATGCTTCAGAGGCAGATTCCATACGGGGAAGGTCTCGAACTTGGCATAGCCTGCAATGATCCCCCTCTTGTGCTCGTGGTAGAGCTGTGACAGGCAGGTTGCCATTTTTCCGCTTCCCGGGCCGGGGGCGGTGACAACCACCAGCGGACGGGTGGTCACGATATAGTCGTTCCTGCCATAGCCACGGTCACTGACGATGAGATCCACATCCCCGGGGTAGTTGGGGATGGAATACATGCGGTAGACATTCAGGCCGTTTTCCTTCATACGGGATTCAAAGAGAAGGGCAGAGGGCTGGTCTGCAAATTGGGTCATGGCAATGCTTCCCACATACAGGCCGAAGGATCGGAACACATCGATCAGTCTGCCCACATCGGTATCGTAGGTAATGCCCAGGTCTCCCCTGCGCTTACTGCTCTCGATATCTGCGGCATTGATGGCAATGACGATCTCCGCCTGTTCCTTCAGGGCAAGGAGCATCTGCAGCTTATTATCCGCGGCAAAGCCGGGAAGAACACGCTCTGCGTGGTTGTCATCAAAGAGCTTTCCCCCAAATTCCAAATAGAGCTTTCCCCCAAAGTGGGCGATCCGCTCCCGAATATGCCGGGATTGCAGTTCAATATATTTCTGAGAATCAAACCCGATTTGCATCGCAGACCCCTCCTGAAAATAAATGATTTTTCGTGGAAGCAAAGCTCCACCTCTATCATTATACCACCCCAAGAGGGGAAAAACAAGGGTATGATGCAAACAATGTAACGAAGTTCAAAAATTCCTCGTCGCCCACCGCACCGGTTCCATCAACAAACCACCCACAGAATAACCGCACCAATTCCTTATACGAAACTGCATCCCACCACCCACTGTCTGCACAATCCCTCTCCCCCTCCCTTCGGGAGAGCTGGCGCGAAGCGCCTGAGAGGGCTCACTGCACCGATTCTACCCACAATCTATCCATAGAACCACCGCATCGATTCCTCTCACGAACTGCATTCCTGCGCGAACTGTCTGCACAATCCCTCTCCCCCTCCCTTCGGGAGGTACCTCTCCCGGGGGGGGAGAGGCAAGAGCTGGGTGCAAACTTAAAAGAGAACGATAAACCGCAATTTAGGTTATCACCTTTAGTAAGCAAACTACAATATATCGGATTATCCCACCATAGCAACTAACAGCCTATCGAAGATCTTACCTCCGAAAGACCGGCGATTGAATCGGAAACAGAATTCACTAAGATACATCTGCAAATGCTTTGTGCTGGTGCCATGATAGGTTCCGTTAATAAATGCTTTTGCATTTGCGATTATCTGATGCAACCATTTCAAGTGTTTGCTATTGGGGTTAAAATCCTCAGATTCGTGGATATAGTTATTTGCCAAGGGCTTAATATAGCTTCTAAAACTATCAGTTTGCACTGTGCTACCAGGGGCGATGTTGCTTGTAACAAACTTGTGGACGGACGGTATTTGTATATTTTCAGTTACCTGCATTTTAAGGTAAATAGGGGTGTGATCCTTGCTCATAGAAACTGCTACAAATACACCTTGATTTCCTGCTTTCCTACCCCTATTCCCCTTAATTTTTGCACCAAAATAGGAATCATCTAATTCTACAACTCCACACAGTGTGTAGTGTGCATCTCGCATTCTCATAGCCTCACGGATCCGCTTCAGCATATACCATGCAGCTTTATAGCTAACTTCAATCTTGCCGGACAGTGCCAAAGCGGAGATTCCACGCTTATCACAAGATACAAGGTAAATAGCCCAAAACCACTTGTGTAAAGGCAGATGTGTCCCATGCATGATTGTATTGGCAGTCAAAGAGGTCTGATGACGGCACTTCGTGCACTGATAGCGTCCGAAGCCTTTTAGGGTATAGCAATGCTGATTGCCACACGCAGGGCAAACAAATCCATCTTTCCACTTGAAAGAGTACAGATATTCTCTGCAAGCTTCTTCATTAGGAAAGCGTTCAACAAATTTGTAGAAACTTAATGTTTTCCGAGTTCTTTTAGACATAACTAACACCGTCCTTTGGCATTAGTATATCATATTGTGTGTCCAATAAATTGGACTTTGGTAACTATATTTTGTGGTATGCTTACTAAAGGTGATAACCTAAATTGGAATTTGTTATTCTCCGATTTTTTCCATTGTGTCTTTGCGAATTTCTTCTCTTAATTCTGTAAGATATTCAGAAAAAGCCACCTTATCATCTGCATATGTCTTATTTAACTCGTATTCTTTTGGAATCCAAGTTGATAAATCTGAAATATTATGTTGAATTAAAGCCTCTAAACCATCAATAGCTTTATATATTTTAGATTCTATTGTTTTTCTTTCAGCCATTTCTTCATACAATGCAATCATTTCATTAGCATAATTCTCAGGCAAAGTTCTTACCCAACGATATAAAAGGTTTTCTTCATTTTCCTCATGAGCTTTTGTCTTATCAAATGTTGGAATATCTCCCGTAAAACATTCTCCTAAATCATGGATAATACACATTTGAACCACTTTGTCCATATCTACCTCAGGAAATTCATCTTTCATAAAGTAAGCCATCAAAGTCATCATCCAACTATGTTCGGCAACACTCTCACGTCTTCCATTTTTCGTATAACAATGTCTTGTTGCATCTTTTAATCGCTCTGCAATTTGTAACGCATCTAACAATTCTCTTACTTTCATATACTCTCCCTCTCTGTCCTTGATGTTTCCCTACTATTTACCAAATTCCGATTTATCGCTCCGTCTATCGATGCCCACCAGGGCCTTGGCTCTCCCTCCGGGAGAGCTGGCGCGAAGCGCCTGAGAGGGCTCACCGCACCGATTCTACCAAAAAACTATCCATAGAACCACCGCACCGATTTCTCATACGAAGCTGCATTCCTCCGCGAACTGTCTACACATCCCTCTCCCCCTCCCTTCGGGAGGTACCTCTCCCGGAGGGAGAGGCAAGGGGCTGTGTGCAAACTTCAAACAGCATCACAAACCGGAATTTGACGGTATTACAACAGCCTTATCTCATTGGCAATCATAGCCACGTTTTTGGCGTTGGTATCAATTTTAATGGTATTGAGTGCTTGATACATCGGTATTCTTGCTATGCTTCGCTCAATGATATCTTCAGAACGGATACCTCTTTCTACATCCATTGCCAATCTTTCACACAGAGTCTTTGCATCCGCTACAAGCGAGACGCATTTCACCTCACAGTTCTGTGTATCCAGTTTCTC
>JAFOZC010000279.1 GCA_017391305.1 Oscillospiraceae bacterium
TTCTCTGCCGGGCTTCTCTGTGATGATGTATTCCGTGGTATAGCCGGGATCTTGTACGGAAGCAGTTAGAGCCTTTTTCTCATCTTCGGTCAGTTCTGTTCCGTCGTCCTCTATGGTTTTCCAGCCTTCGACACCGTCGCCCTTAGCAGTGGTGGTAAAGATATTTTTGGCAAAATCCGTTTCGTAGTACATCATGGTTGCGGGAACAACATCAATGGGAACACTGACGGTGGTGTTGATGCCGTTTGCAAGGGTGACTTCCATTTTGGCGGTAAGTTTAATGATTCCGGAAATGAGGGTGCTTGGGGTGTAGAGAACAGATTCCTTGATTCCGTCTCCGTCGTCATCTATAACGGATCCCTTGCCACCGGAGGAGACGGTTACACCTGTAAGTTTACCGGTGCTTTTTTCTTTGGCAGACAGGCCTTGATAGGTCATGTTATCCAAAACGTTGATTTTGACGGGCTTTCCGTAGTCGATTACGACGGTGATGGGATCGCCGGAAATCTTAGGGTTCTTTAGATAAATGTTTGTACAGGTAAAATCCAACTGCTCCGTTGCCTCTACTGTGCCGGAAACGCAGACAGCGGCAGAACTGTTAGAAAGGGAGGCGTTTGTTGTGGTGGCTGTTGCACCCTCGGAAATTTGGTGTACCCATTGGGAGGGGGCCCAAACGATCTCGCTAAGGATCTCGGTTACCTCATAGGCATAGGTGTCGGAAAGCTCTACGGTATCGAAATGGGCACTTTGCCCGTTCTTCAGAGTGAACAGACCGGTGTCGTCTGTAGTACCGCTGCCAACAACAGCACCATCATGATAGACGGTATAGGGAAGACGAGCCAGAGGAACCGGGGAGGCAGAACCGCCCTCTGATTCAGTGCGGCTTAAACGGAAACAGAAATCGGTGCGGTTAAATACCGTCATGTAGTTGGCAGGGATGGCTGAATCGGTCAGGGTGACTTGATCGTTGCTTTCTTCGCCATAGTATTGGGATATTACCTTAGTTACCGTAAGGGTATCCGTTCCGGTGGCGGGGGAAGGGACGGTCTGCTCTTCGCCGAAAGCGTTTAGGGGGAGTAAATTTAGTAACATCCCCAGAAGGAGCAGAAAAGAAAGTGGACGTATGAGTTTGTGTTTATGCATAGTGTATCCTCCTATAGTATCCGACAAAAATTACCTTAAAATAATTCCGGAAACATATTTCTTGTAAACTTATATATCATACATAAAATTTACAAAAACTTCTATTTATTATAAAACAATAGTCGAATCTTTGCAATAGGCATTTCTGTTGTTCGAAATTTATTTTTACTTAAGACAGAATTTATTATGCAGATTTGGTGCAGGAACCTGCATTTTGAATGAGACAGCCCCGTTTTTCCGTATGATCCAAAGTTTTCCTTGCAGAATTCCCGTCACAGTAGTACAATAGGTATATACACTTCTATAGGAGGATCCTACCATGAAACAGCGTTTGTTATCCCTTGTCCTATTAGTAGCCATGGTGATCAGTCTGTTGCCGACCCTTGCTATCGAGAGCAAGGCCGCACCCAGTGCCACTGCCGCAGAAGTCACCGCTCTGTTCAATGCCCGCTCCAAGGGAAAGCACCCCAGAATCCTTGCTGACAGTGAGGACTTCGCCCGGATCCGCAGGCAGATCCGTACCGATCCCTATATGGCGATCCTGTACGAGCGGATCTACGACTACTCCCTGACCCAGCTCACCACTGCGGTCAGCAAGTATGAGATCCCCGACGGAGTTCGACTTTTAGGTGTTTCCCGTACCGCCAGCCAGCGGATCGTCTGGTTAGGCCTGACCTATCAGATCAGCGGAGAACGGCGGTTTGCGGACCGTGCCATTGCAGAAATGATGGCCGTCTCCAAATTCTCCGACTGGCATCCTGCCCACTATTTGGACGTGGCACAGATGGCCTACGGTGTAGGTCTGGGATACGATTGGTTGTATTATGAGATGACCTCTTCCCAGCGGAGCACCGTCCGTTCCGCCCTGTATAACTATGCGGTCAATTCCACCCCCGGCTGGTCCTATAAGGCCACTACCTCTAACTGGAATCCCTGGTGCCACGGTGGCGTTGCCATTGCCGCCGCCGCTATTTTCGAGGATTACAGTTCTGCCTGTGCTTCCTACTTGGCAGGTTCCGTAACAGATATTCAGAAGGCACTTAAGGTCATGGCACCCCTGGGTGCTTACCCGGAGGGCCCCGGCTATTTCACCGTAGCCTCCCTGTTTACCGCCCTGTTCTGTGACACTCTGCAGACCGTACTGGGGACAGATTTCGGTGTTTCCGATATCGAGGGTGTTAAGGAATCCGGCAACTATCTGCTGGCTATGAACGGCAATGTGAGCACCTTTAACTTCGGTGACGGCAGTGCCAATCTCCAGGACACCGCTGCTCTCCACTGGTTCGCAGACCATTTCCATATGCCTCAGCTATCTATTTATCAGCGGAAGATGCAGACGACCGCAACCCAGGCAGAGGAACCCCTGTCTCTGCTGTGGTACAATCCGGAGGTCGTAGAAGGAGTGTCCGAGGAGGACAAGCAGCTTGACTACCTCCTGTACAGTAATGTAAATGAGAGCATAGCCTCCTTCCGCAGTGCTCCGGGAGATGCCCACCAGATCTATGCCGGGATCAAGGCAGGCTATAACAGCACCAGCCATTCGGACATGGACATCGGTACCTTCGTCATGGAGGCTATGGGTATCCGCTTTTTCGAGGAAATGGGATCTGACAGCTACAATCTGCCGGGCTACGGCTCCAATGTGAACGGTGTCTATACAGAGGACGGCAAGCGTTGGACCTACTACCGCAAGAGAGCCGAGGGGCAGAACACCCTGGTCCTGAATCCCGGCACAAAGGGCGGTCAGGACTCCACAGCCAAAGCACAGATCACCGCCTATAACAGCTCCCCCGACGGTGGCTACGCCATGGTGGATATGCTGGATGCCTACGACAGCTACAAGGCCACCTCCGCGACTCGTGGACTTCTGCTCTTTGATAACCGTAGTCGTGTTCTCCTGCGGGATGAGATCAAATGCAGTGCCTCCTCCACGCTCTACTGGTTCGCCCACACTCGTTCTGCCATAACTCTTTCCGCAGATAAGAAAACCGCAACCCTGACCAACAGTGGCAAGACTCTTCTGGCTCAGATCGTCTCCCCCTCCAACGCCACCTTCTCCGTTATGGATGCACAACCCCTTTCTACCTCTCCCAACCCCAGTGGGCAGAATTCCCGTAGCGGATGGCGTAAGCTTTCCATCTGTCTCAAGGGCATTACCTCTGCCAATATTTCCGTAGTATTTACTCCCATTCTGGAGGAATCCGATAAGAACAAGCCTCTCCCCACTTCCCTGACCCTCAGCAACATGGCATCCCAGCTGAATCCCTATACATCCGGGACCACCCTGGAGCCCAATCCGGAGGGGATCTACGAGATCTACTCCGCAGATCAGCTCCATCTGTTGTCCAAGGAGGTCGCCGCCGGGAACACCTTCAGCGGCAAGACCATCCGTCTTATGACAGACATCGACCTGAAGGGCCAGACCTTTACCCCTATTGGCGGAAACGGCACCTCCAATTCCTTCAAGGGAACCTTCGACGGCAATTATCATGTTGTAAAGAATCTCTGCATTTTCCTTAAGTCTGTCAGTGCCGTAGGTTTCTTCGGTCGGGTGGACTACGCCACCATCAAGAATTTCGGCATTGAGAGCGGTATCGTTTTTGCCGGGGAGAAGAGCGGCGCCCTTGTGGGTATCTTCAACCACAGCACAATGACAGGTTGCTTCAACCGGGCCCCTGTAATTTCCACCGGGGGTCATGTTGGGGGACTGATTGGACAGTTGGGAGGAAAATCCACCATTGATAGCTGTTATAATCATGCCAAGATCCAATCCTACGGCAACATCGTAGGCGGTCTCATAGGCTATCTTTCCAGCAAGACCAATTTGACCCTAACAAACAGCTATCATGTAGGTGCTCTGGGTGCTTCCTCCGGAACCACCGGCATGGTCGCATACTACAACACAGGAAACAGCTCCATGTACCCGGAGAAGGTCACCATTCAGAACTGCCTGTCCACCACGGCCATCAAGCACTCCTCTGTAGCCAATCTATCCTCTGTAGAGAGCCTCAGCGGCAATGCCACCGTTTCCGAGGCCCGTTTGGTAGGCTCTGCCGTAACTCTGGGTAGTGCCTTCATAGCCGACTGCAAGTGGCAGAATGACGGCTTCCCTGTATTCACCTGGCAGAATGACGTGACCCTTCCCCAAGATCTCCATATCCGTACTGCCCCGGAGCTCCGCCTCCTGTCTCATACTGTCAACAGCGGTGCAGACAGCTTCGCCGGAAAGACCGTGTATTTGGCTGAGGATATCGACCTGGATTCCCGGGAATGGGTCCCCATTGGGGGTAACCAGATAGAAAACGTAGTAGGCAACCGTTTCAAGGGCACCTTTGACGGTCAGGGCTACGCTGTGCGGAATCTGAAGGTGTCGGCCAATAATTGCTTCGCAGGTTTCTTCGGCGTCTTCTACGGTGGTACCCTAAAGAACTTCGGCATTCAGAGCGGCAGTGTCCAGGGTAACATTAAGGTTGGCGGTCTGGTAGGATGGCTCACGGGCAACGTCAGCAACTGCTATAACCGTGCCACCGTTACTGCCTCCAACTATGTAGGTGGCATTGCAGGTATGGCAAGTATGAGCCATATTGAAAACACCTTCAACAACGCCAACGTAACAGGCAATGATATGAGCGGCGGCATCGTCGGCTATTATTCCAGCGGAGCCTCCGGCAGTACCATTACCAACTGCTACCACAACGGCACCGTCACGGGCTCTAACGCAGGTACCTGCGTAGGCATCATCAACAGTGCCTCTACGGGCCTCGTATTCAAGAATTCCTACGCACCCAAGGGATATCCCTTCGTCATTACAAACACGGGCCGTACGCTCTCCGGCTGTTCCACCTTGGTAGCCGATGACCTGAAGGCCGCCGCTCCTAAGTTAGGCTCCGCCTTCACCTATGACAATGTGAACCACCGCAACGACGGTTATCCCATTCTGAATCACACCCTTTATAAAGGTGACACTATGGAGGAGCTCCCGGCGGATGAAAATGGGATCTACCATATCAACAGCACCACGGATCTCCGCCGTCTTTCCTATATGGTCAATGTATTAGGGAACACCCTCACCGGGAAAACTGTGGTTCTGGAACAGGATTTGGACCTGGAAAATCGGGAGTGGATCCCCATCGGAGGCAACACACCCAACGACGATATTAGCAAGCCGTCATTTGACGGCACCTTCCTGGGCCGGGGCCATCGGATCTATAATCTCTCCATTAGCTCCGGCAATCTCTACACCGGCCTGTTCGGTCTGCTCCGCAACGGAAGCATCAGCGATCTGGGCATCGAGAGCGGAACGGTCATGGGTAAAGGAAAGGTGGCCGGTCTGGCAGGCTGTATCCGTGGAAGCGCCCTCCGTAATTGCTATAACAAGGCAACGGTCTGCGGGAGCTCCATCACCGGTGGCATCTTCGGTATGTGCGGAGGTGTGAACACGGTGGAGAATTGCTACAACACCGGCTTTGTGCAGGCTCCCATTACCGTAGCAGGAATCGGTGGCTATGCCGCAAGTGACGCCTCCAACACCCGTATCCTTAATTGCTACAATTTGGGTAAGGGCAGTGCAGGCATTCTGGGTACCGTCAACTCCGGTACCACAGGTGTTACTGTGGAAAATTGCTTCACCCATAACGCAGTGGCCCTCGTAAGCACCCAGAATACGGGGATCATAAAGGACAGCAGTACAAAGACAGCGGCGGAAATCAGGGCTCTGGCTCCCACATTGGGGGATGCATTTGCCGAAGACTATCAGGCAAACAACTGGGCCTATCCCGTACTTGCATGGGAAAACGGAGATGCTCCCAGCTCTCTCACCGAGGAGAACGGCGTATATACCATCGGTTCCGTAGAGGAACTGCGGCTCCTGTCCTATTTGGTGCGGAAGGGCAACAGATTCGCAGGTAAGGAGATCCTTCTGACTACGGATCTGGATCTGGAGAACAAGCCCTGGTTGCCTATCGGCGGTGCCGATGAAGTGGGCGATTCCTTCTTTGGCGGCATTTTCCGTGGACAGGGTCATCTCATTTATCATCTTAAGGTCGCCAATTCCGAATACGAATGCACAGGTCTCTTTGGCAAGCTCAGCGGCGGAACCGTAGAGGATCTGGGTATCGAAAGCGGCATTGTCATCGGCAAGACCAAGGTAGCCGGTCTGGTAGGGGGCCTCACCAACGGTTCCGCACTACGCAGATGCTACAACAAGGCCTTCGTCTATGCCGAGAGCATTTCCAGCGGTCTGGTCGGGATCGTAGGCGGTGAAAACTGCGTAGTGGAGAACTGCTACAACAGAGGCGAGGTCTATGCAAAGGGCCGTTCAGGCAACACCGGCGGTTTGGTGGGCTATTATGCCAGCAGTGCCGTGAACTGTAGTCTTACGAATTCCTACGGTGTAGGCAACTACCACGCACTTGTAGGCAGCTTTAACAGCTCAGCAACGGGGAACACTGTAGACAACTGCTACACCTGTGATACCGTTCTCCCCATCCGCACCCCCTCTTCCACCTTTGTAACCGGAACCGCTCAGCTATCCTCTGACACCCTGAAAAACTATGCTCCCATTCTGGGCCCCGCTTTTGCAGACGACACAGAAGACCGCAATAGCGGTTACCCTGTGCTCCTATGGGAGAATGCTCCCGAAATCCGGGAACCCATACAGGATGACAGCATTAAGATCGGTCATACACTGAATCTGGCAAGTGATATTTCCGTCAACTTTGCTGTTGCCAAGAGCCTGCTGGAGGGCTTCGATATGAGCACGGTTTATCTGGAATGCTCTGTAGACATCTACGAAAACAACACCAAAACAGGTACTGACACGGTCAAGCTCCTGCCGGTGGAACAGGAATACTTCTACTACTTCACCTTAGAGGGCCTCACTGCCGTGCAGATGAATGATACCATTACCACCGTTCTCTACGGCACCAGGGATGGGAAGTCCTATTGTTCCCCCACAGATATCTACAGCATCGCTACTTATGCATATAGTCAGTTGAACAAGGACGGCACCGGTGCAAACTTGAAGACCCTCTGTGCGGATCTCCTACGCTACGGCTCTGCCGCCCAGAGCTTCAAGGGCTACCGCACAGACGCACCGGTTGACAGTGCTATGACAGAGACCCACAGAGCATATCTCAGCAATTTAGATGCCGTCGCCTTCGGCAACACCAATCGAGTCCTTGATGATCTGTCCGATCCCGTCATTACCTGGGTCGGAAAGGCACTGGATCTGAATTCCAAGGTTTCTCTGAAGTTCATCCTGAACGCAAGCACCTACACAGGCGATCCCTCGGAACTGCGGCTGAAGGTCAGCTATACAGATTATGCCGGCAGGGCACAGCTCCTATATATGGAGGGTGCGGAAGCCTATGCTTCCGCCGGTTGCTACGCTTTCACCTTCGACGGGTTCCTGGTCGCAGAGCTGAGATCTGTGGTATCCGTACAGGTCTGCTGCGGAACCACTCCCCTGTCCTGTACCCTGGAGTACAGTGCCGATACCTACGGTAATAACAAAACCGGCACCCTTTTGACGCTGTGCAAAGCCCTCTTTGCCTACAGTGACAGTGCAAAGATCTATTTCGTGAACTAAGTAACATACGGGGCTGTCTCATTAAAAATGGGGCGGCCCCCCCACAGCTATGCTGTGGGGACCTGTGAAAACGGCTTTATCAGCCGTTTTTATAGGTTTGCAGACTTTATACTTATTTCTAATAAAACGGATTGACCGTTTTATTATGCCGCTTATCAGCGGCATGGCGGCAAGGCCGCCACGAAATGCCGTGTAATACTGTTTCTTCCGCCTAAGGCGGTGCAGGATATTTATCCTGCGATAAAA
>JAFOZC010000280.1 GCA_017391305.1 Oscillospiraceae bacterium
AAGTATAAGAAAGCGTTTCGACGGGTATCCTGTGTAATAGCCGTTGAAACGCTTTTTTTACAAAAAAATTTTTATTTGTTGTCGAAAAGTACTTGCGGAATGAAGGAAACTGTGGTAAAATGTTTAAGATTGTGCGCACATGCGTTTTGCGGTGTATCCGTAGAGATGCCTATGGCAGTAAATGAATGGAACGAGAGAGGCGCACACCAAACAAGGATCTCTCGGCAGGTCCGAAGAGAAGCAAATTAGGAACAAGAGGTGTGTTCATGGCTACCACAAATAAACACGACCAAGATCATAACGAGATCATGGCCCCCCTCACCGGCCTGATCAGCAAGGGACGCAAGGACGGTCTGCTCACCACGGAGGAGATCATGTCTGTGTTGGAGAAGATGGATCTGTCCCCGGAGAGGATCGAGGAGATCTACGATTCCTTTGAGGCTATGGGCATTCAGGTCATGAGTGCCGACCCTGCGGAGGCAATTTTCCTTCCTCCTCTGCTGGACGACGATGAGTTGGGCCTGGTAGGGGAAGGGGACGAGGAAGAGCCTCTGGTAGACCCTGTGGAACTGGCTGCCGAGTACAATCTGGATGACCCTGTGAGAATGTATCTCAAGGAGATCGGACAGATTCCGCTGTTGACTCCCGATGAGGAGCAGACCCTCGCCCAGAAGGTCTCCGAGGGAGATCAGAAGGCAAAGAACAAGCTGACGGAAGCCAACCTCCGTCTGGTAGTATCTATTGCCAAGAAGTATTCCGGTCGTGGTCTGCATATTCTGGATCTGATCCAGGAGGGCAACACCGGTCTGATCCGTGCTGTGGACAAGTTCGACCATACAAAGGGAAACAAATTCTCTACATATGCTACCTGGTGGATCCGTCAGGCCATTACCCGTGCCATTGCGGATCAGGCAAGAACCATCCGTGTTCCGGTGCATATGGTGGAGGTCATTAACAAGGCCACTCGTTGCAACCGCAAGCTGGTACAGGAGCTTGGCAGAGAGCCAACCCTGGAGGAGATCGCCGATGCCCTGAATCTGCCCATTGACAAGATCATTGAGGCAAACCGTACTGCGGCAGATACCCTGTCCCTGGATACTCCCGTTGGTGATGAAGAAGATACCACCATCGGCTCCTTCGTTGAGGACTACAACACACCCGGCCCTGCAGATGCTACCAGCAACACCCTCCTTGCAGAGGCTCTGAGTCAGATCCTGGACACCCTGACAGAGCGTGAGGCAGATGTTCTGAGACTGCGTTTCGGCATGTACGACGGCAAGACCCATACCTTAGAGGAAGTGGGCCAGCATTTCGGTGTTACCCGTGAGCGTATCCGCCAGATCGAGAACAAGGCCATCCGCAAGCTCCGCCATCCCAGCAGAGCGAAGAAGATCCGTGATTTCTATTGCTGATCCCGGCATAATGTGAATAAACAAACAGCAGGAGCTACCCATACACGGGGCAGCTCCTGCTGTCTTTGCTCTATAAATCATCCGAGTTGTCTCAATTAAGGAATGGTATTCCAATTTTATTAAGAACCGGTATTAGAGAAGAATGCTTTTGCGCTATCGCCATAAGCGACCATGGCTTGTGTGACGATCAGGAGCATGCCGGTTTTTCCCTTGCCGTAGGTGTCGATGCTATATTCCATAGTTGGTGAAAGCTGCGTATCTCCCTCATAGACAGCCGCACTCAATACGCTTCGCATTTCTGCTGAAAGCAAACCGTCAAAGTCGAAGACATGGAAGTTGCGCGATGCATCGTAGACTGTGTGCTCTGTCAGAACAACCGTTTTCTTCTCACCCTTAATGTTGACAAAGCTAACGTGCAGAGACAGATTCTTCAAATCGCCGGTGTAGTTTGTAGTATTCATAACAAATCGCACGACGATTTTGCTATCTAAACGCAGTGCCTTACCGCCCCACGTGATGACAGGATCTTCAATATCTGTCAGCGTGCGGTTGTTGCTACCAAATACTACAGAATCGAGGTCGTTCAGGTACGCCTTGTGTGCATCGGTCATGTTAGCATCTGCAAGGGCATCTGTACGGTACTCCTTCCAAAGCTGTGCCTTTGCGCCATATCGAAGCAGATTGGCACACAATGCCTTGAGTTCTTCCGGCTTATCCTTACCATTGAGCTGATTGTATGCATAGGTCCCAATGCTGTAGCGATCTACATTAGATACATACCGTCTGCCGTCCTTTGACATATGCAAGGTGGCATCAATCATGTCATTCATCTTCAGTGCCGTAAGTCCGTTCAGAACAAAGTAGTAATACGCTCCACGAAGCTCAGGCTGCAGGGTCACAGGTTCTGTGCCGATGCGTTCATTGCCCTCATAAATAGGCACCGCACATTCCAAATAACAGCTATCGTACTCATCCAGAATCGTAGACTCGACTACATAATTGATGGCAATATCACTGGCCAGGTTCAGAGAATGCTTCAACTCCACCCCATTTGTTTCGCTCTCATAATCGGCAAGCCGGGTATTCCATTCCTTCAGCTTGTCTGCCACAAGGCTCCGCTCCTGCTCCATAAGCGCCTGCAAATCCTTGGGGCAAGGGACCACGGTTCTCATATTGGCAACATTTCCGAAAAGAGCTTCTCCCTCCTTTACACACTGCATAAATGCACTGTACAGCTCTGCAGGGAAGAAGCCATCCTCATTCCCTCTGTCCACGTACTGCTCTGCAATCTCCAGTTGTTCTTCCAGCTCTACAGCACAGGGCAGCTCCGTTTTCTTCAAGAACAGACGGAACACATAGGACTTCATGCTGGTGACGGTATTTCCGGTTATAGAGTTGCCACTGTCCAGGCAAATGTTGAAGCCCCTCGCCTCCCATTCACCCCACCAATTGGCACTTGTGGAGAACATATTGATCTGGGTCATTGCCGGACGGTCTGCAGAGGGAGTGACAGTGGTGTTTTCCTTCCACCCGTCGGATCGCATAGAGTATCCGTTTCTCAGGGATATCACGCCCTTACCTGCAGGGAGAATGTCTCTGGTAAAGCGGCGATCTTTGATCACCCGGGTTTCGTGCTGACCTGTTACGGGATTCCGTACGGTAACGGATTCGGGAAGACATACACCAAAATACTTGTCCTTGTTAGCGCTTGAGGTATTGCTGAGGGTATTACCGTTTAAACAATTCCAATAAGTATTCAACACGTAATCTGCGTCTAACTGGTAATAATACTCGGCAACATACTCTATGGGGATATAGATACGGAAGAGGTTGTTGAAATCATTCCTGCCGAAGCTGCCTTCCCACTCGGAAAAATCGTCCTTTGAGATATTAAAGGCGCGGGTGGTGAAATCTCCCCACCATTCTTCCGTAACAATGGTATAGGTATCATCTACCAAGTCCGGTCTGTCTACAGTCTGCTTGCCTTCCCCGATCCAGCCCTCCGGTCTGTATTGATAGCCCTCATTGCAAACAATAATGGAACCCACAGGCAAGTAATAGTTGAAGGCAGTGGTGCCGGTCTTGGATAATTTATTGGTGGCAATGTACTGCTTGGCGTTGTTCGGTGCTGTAGTAGTATTGGCTCGAGTGGTGTGGTAATTCCCTCTTGCATGCCAAAATTCATACTTATAATATCCCGGGGTAATCTGTACGAAGGAGCCGCCGGGGGCAGTAGATCCGCTGTAACGAGAGCCGGTGATGGCCAAGGGCTTCTCATAGGCGTGATTTACGGACTCAATGGCAAGGAAACGCTTCTCTCCATCCACACCGGATGCCTTCCATCCCACATTGTCAATAGACAAGCCGGTCAGTTGCTTGACATACATCAATGCGGCGGTATATCTGCCTACATCATAGGATAAGTGGTAGCCATC
>JAFOZC010000281.1 GCA_017391305.1 Oscillospiraceae bacterium
AAAGTCAATGACCTGCGGCAGATTCTCTTATCACCTTTCGGGGATTCTTTTAGCGTTTTCAACGGTTCTGTCCACGGAAGTATGCACCTTGGCACTTCGGGAAGAATGCTCCCCCTCCCCTGTACGAAGGACGCCAAAGCAACGCAGGCCGAAACACTCTTCACCGAAGCCCTCTTCCCCTATGGTCCCCGTCTCCCTAAGCCCCAAAAAGGGGGCTTAGGTCGGCTCAAAGGCCAAAGGCTGCCCTTTCTTCCCTTTTTCCCCTTTGCAGGAAAACTTTCTTCAAAATGTTACAAATCGGTTAACAATAATCCGCCGCACCCTTGTCAATTGACAAAGTTATAAACATTATGCACAGGTTTATGCACAGGCGGAAAAGGATTGATAATACTGGACTTCCACCATTCGACAAAATTTCAGCCCCTCCGTTTTTTCAATTTCTTTCTTTTGGCAAAGAATTATTTGGTTAACATAATCCTTTTTCTCCGTCAAAATACCAACAACGAAACATGACATTCTCTGCAAGTTTCCCTGCTTCTCCCCCACTCTCTTCCCCCTCATATTTCAGAAAAAAGCCCCTCTTTTCTCCGCCTTTGCTAACAGAGAAAAGAGGGGGACTTTATCTGTGACAGATGCCCTTCCGGCTTCTTCCCGGAAGGCATAGGGGCAAATCGTCAGTAGCTTCCGGGAGCTACCCAAGGCTCATTGCAGCATCTCCAGAATCCATTTTGCCATGTCAATGCCGGGGGAATAGTGCATGGGCTCGCTAAGCGCAAGAGCTTCCTCCGCTTTCTCTCTTGCCAATTGTATCTCATCTTTCTCAATATACACTACAGCCTGTCCCAGCAGCACATTGGCAAGACCCATAGGCACCAGCTCCTTCCGGTACAGCTCCTCTGCCTGTTCGTACAGCTTCATGGCCTTCTCCGGCTCTCCTAAGCGGCTCTGCAGATCTCCCATAGATCGGAGGGTGTTGGCAAGGCCCAGATCGGACTGCACCTTCCGGTACAGCCCCTCTGCCTGTTCGTACAGCTTCATGGCCTTCTCCGGCTGTCCTAAGTGGCTTTGCAGATCCCCCATAGATTTGAGGGTGTTGGCAATGCCCAGATCGTCCTGTTCCTTTCGGAACAGCCCCTCTGCCTGTTCGTACAGCTTCATGGCCTTCTCCGGCTGTCCTAAGAGGTACTGCAGATATCCCATAGATCGGAGGGTGTAGGCAAGGCCCAGATCGACCTGCTCCTTCCGGTACAGCACCTCTGCCTGTTTGTACAGCTTCATGGCCTTCTCTGGCCGCCCTAAGCGTCTCTGCAGATCTCCCATAGATTGGAGGGTGTTGGCAAGGCCCAGATCGTCCTGCTCCTTCCGGTACAGCCTCTCTGCCTGTTCGTACAGCTTCATGGCCTTCTTCGGCTGTCCTAAGCGGCGCTGCAGCTCTCCCATAGATCGGAGGGTGTTGGCAAGGCCCGGATCGTTCTGCTCCTTCCGGTACAGCGCCTCTGCCTGTTCATACAGCTCCATGGCCTTCTTCGGCTGTCCTAAGAGGTACTGCAGATCTCCGGAACGCCTATGGAGAAAGGCATAAAGGGAGCTGTCTGTCTTTGTGACAGGCAGGGAAAGGAGCTTGGTAAGGGTATTTGCGGAAGGCATATAAAACGGATAGTAGTTCCGGGTAGCGTAAGCAAGGCTACGGAGGAGGGGAAGCTGTGCCTCGCCCAAGTCTGCCAATTTCTCTAACACATGGAGAAGCTGGGGCATGAGAGACAGGACCTCTAAATGGGCGGCATCCCTGCGTTCCGTTCCCCACGCCTCCGCCTCTTCCAGCAAGGCCAGAAGAGCCTTTGCCCAGGTCAGGAGGCCCTTTTCCAACGCAGAGGGATCCACCAACAATTCAGGAAGCTGCTTGCGGATGGGACTGAGCATAGAAATGCCGGACCCCTCCTTAGTCAGCAGATGGTATTGGCTCAAAGCCCGGATGCCCTCCTGAAGCGCTCCGGCAGCAAGACCGATCTCTAACTTTGAATGAAGATCAGTGGGAATCGGCAGGATGCTGTAATGCTGCAGTGACCAGTACCGTACAGCGGCAGGATGATCCTTTACCCCATTCCACGCTAACTGCAGAGATTTGTCCAGAGATATGTGGCGTTCTCCCTCTCTCAGAATATCCTGAGAAGCCTGTGGCCAGTGATCCACCACGTAACTTAGACCCAGGATGTCATTACGTGCCATGTGTGCCGTAAGGACGATGGCAAGAGGGTGTCCCTGTATCTCCGTAATAAGGGTACGGAAATGCTCCCACTCCGTCTTGTTCCCCGGTTTTCTTCCCCAGATCCCGCAAAAAAGTTTCGCACTTTCTAAACGAAGGAACGCCTTATTATCAAGCCCTTCCCCCTCCCAAGACAGTAGTTTCAGCGGAAATACCAAATCAGTATCTACCATTCTCGGAGTATTCGGAAGCTTTTGGGTAGAGAAAAGCAGATGATAGCGTTGAGAAAGCTCCAACAACAGGCAGTAAATCTTTTCCCGATCCGTTTTCTCAGAGTCAACAACATCCTCAAAATTATCAAAGTACAGGACAAGGGGCATGGGAAGCCCCCAATTATCCTCATGTAGCTGCAACAGACGGCGAATATCATTCTCCCACTGATCCTGCTGGTCCGAGAGCCGACCTCCCAATGCCAGGGCAAGCGCTGTCAGGAAGGATGCATAGCTATTGACATCCGCAAGCTTGACATAGGGCATGGACCAACCATTGTAGGCCTCGCGCATCTTCCGACCGACTTCCTTGCAAAGCTCCGTTTTGCCCAAACCGGCTACACCTGTGACCCAGAGCATTTTTGTCTTGTCTTGCTTCAGCCTTTCCATAAGACCCCGGATTTCCTTCTCCCGTCCGACGATTTCCCAAGGGCTGTCGTAATCATCTTCTGCTACCCACTCAAACAAATCATCTTCCTGTTGGGAGCTGTAGGAACTCAGAGAGGTAAACATGGGAATGTACATGGGGCTTCCGTCCGGTAAACGGAAATCCGTAGCATCCTGGAAGGAACGGATACCATCCTCTCTGGTTTTTGTATATCGGTATACCTGTACATAGGCCTTCCCGTCACTTCTGCACTCGTAGCCGATTGCCGTAAGGTCGGAGTAATTGTCCCCCGGTTCCGGGGCAGATTTGCCGCAGGTAAATTGAAGGATGTTTTTGTTGGGATCACTGCCTCGGGGTCTGTTATGCCCTCCTACCCGATGGGAATCCCCGCATAGGTAGGCCCTTGCGTGAAGATCGTCCAAAATAGCCGTCATGGGTTCCTGATGGGTGGTGGGCATCCGTTGGATCCCATGATGTGCCAAAACCAGAGCGGGGTATGTCTTATCCACCTCTACCCTGCCGAGCTCTCTGATATCCCCGATTTGCTCCAACTGAGACTCCTTCCCGGACAGAAGGGCGGTGTTAAACAGAATCAAATTGACACCGATCCCCTCATGCTTCTCATCCTTCCACAAGAGACTTACCGTCTCCCCAGGTCTCCGGATTCTGGGATCATCGGGGGACAGGGGAGCATCTTCGTAAAACTTCTGCACAAAGGCATTGTACTCCCCAAAGCCTTCCAGAAGCTTCTCTTTTTTGGAAGCATAAGCATCCCCATTTGTCTCCAGCTCCGCACGTATAGCCGAGATATGCTTATTTCTGAAAGGAAAATTATTTACATCATGGTTGCCCGGTACAAGATAGACGTTTTTCTTCTCTAAACCAAAGATCGTCACGATCTCATTCAGATAACGAAGTCCCGTATCAAAGGTAGAGTTCTTCCTTGCAAGATGGCGGTAATCCCCCGTCACCACGAGAAAGTCCGGTTGGAATCTATTTGCCAACACCTTGTAGCTTTTCAAAATAAGATCCATTTCCGTGGTATCGAACACATGAAGATCCGATATGTGCAACCAGCGGAATAATACATTTTCTGCCATAAAAGTAACCCCCCTTTGTATGAAAAGGATATATCAGGTAAATTATACCACAGAGGCAAGAACAGCGCAATCCACCAAACGACAAATTTTCCATGGATAAGACAGTTTTTTTGAAGGGAGGAGATCTATATTACAAAGGCCTATGCCGTGTATCGTTAGAAGGTAGACCATTCATAGAACATCTATCGTATTTGTCCGCAGGGGACGAAGCCCACATCGTCCCGAAAGCTTGGATGGGGTATGCAGTATTCTCTGTTTGCCATAGCTTCAAGGAATAGAAATTTCGTGCAGACAGTGAGTGGAATAATGAAGTTTCGTATAGGGAACCGCTGTAGTGGTTCTATGGATAGATTATAGGTGGAATCGCTACAGTGGTTCTATAGATAGATTGTAGGTTGAATCGCTGCAGTGGTTCAATAGATAGATTGTAAGTAGAATCGGTGCAGTGAGCCCTCTCAGGCGCTTCGCGCCAGCTCTCCCGGAGGGAGAGCCAAGAGCTTGGTGGGAATCGACGGACGGAGCGATAAATTTCGGTTTATAGTACTGTTTGAAGTTCGCACACAGCCCCTTGCCTCTCCCTCCGGGAGAGGTACCTCCCGAAGGGAGGGGGAGAGGGATGTGCAGACAGTTCGTGGAGGGATGCAGTTTCGTATGAAGAATCGATGCAGCAGTTTTATGAATAGATTGTAGGTGGAATCGGTGCGGTG
>JAFOZC010000282.1 GCA_017391305.1 Oscillospiraceae bacterium
ATACGAAACTGCATTCCTCCACGAACTGTCTGCACATCCCTCTCCCCCTCCCTTCGGGAGGTACCTCTCCCGGAGGGAGAGGCAAGGGGCTGTGTGCGAACTTCAAGCAGTACTATAAACCGAAATTTGTGGGGGGTGGGTGGGGGATGCTGTTGTAAAAGGATTTTGCCGAAGGACTGTGCATGGGCTTTGCCGAGGGACTGTGCAAGGGCTTTGCCGAGGAACTGTGCATGGGCTTTGTAGAGGAGCTGTGCAAGGGCTTTGCTGAAGAACTGTGCATGGGCTTTGTCGAAAGACTGTGCATGGGCTTTGCGGTGGAAATCGCTGGCATCTGGCCTGCGTGGGCGATTGTCTTGGAAGGGGCTGAGGGATCTGCAAATTTGAAGGGGAGGGGTTTGGATTCCTTACATAAAATGCTTGCTTTTTTCGTTGTTTGGTGGTATGATTTATCATGTAAACCTGTATTTTACTCTCGGTAACTTTAAGACAGGAGGAATCGTTATGAAATTACTCACAGGCTCTATGGTCGCCATTGTGACCCCCTTTAATGCAGACGGCTCTGTGGATCACGGAAGATTGCGTGAGCTGGTCAACTGGCATGTGGATATGGGTACCGATGCCATCGTTGCCCTTGGCACTACCGGCGAGACTGCTTCTACCACCTTGGAAGAGGATATCAAGACCCTGGATACCATTCTTTCCGCCACCAACAAGCGGATCCCCGTAGTAGCCGGAAGCGGCTCTAACTCCAGCGCCATGATGCTGCATAAGAGCGAGATCTATTCCCAAATGGGCGCAGATGCTCTGCTGTGCATCAGTCCCTACTATGTCAAGACCAACGAGGAGGGCATGTACCGACATTTTATGATGTCTGCCGAGGCCGATGTTGCCCCCATCATTCTTTATAATGTTCCCGGCAGAACCGGCTGCAAGATCTCCCCCAATGTGGTTCGCCGTCTTTCCACCCATCCCAATGTGATGGGCATTAAGGAAGCCAGCGGTGATATGAGCTATGCTATGGAGGTGGCCCGTTATCTGTCCGAGGACTTCGCCATGTATTCCGGCAATGACGATATCACCGTCCCCCTCATGAGCATAGGCGCCAAGGGTGTCATCTCCGTCTGGGCCAACATCATGCCCCGAGAGGTACACAACATGGTCAAGGACTATCTGGAAGGCCGCCACGGTGATGCACTGAAGGCACAGCTCCGCTATCTGGATCTGATCAACGGTCTGTTCATGGAGGTCAACCCCATCCCCGTGAAGGAAGCCATGAACCTCATGGGTCTGAAGGCCGGTCATTACCGCATGCCTCTGTATCCCATGGCAGAAGCAAACCGCGCCAAGCTCATCAAGATCATGCAGGAAGCCGGTCTTCCCGTGGAGGGCTGAGAATGAAGCTCTTTTTAAGCGGCTACGGCCGAATGGGAAAAATGATCGAAGAGCTGGCTCTTGCAAAGGGCTGGGAGATCATCGGTTGGGCAGATATCACCTGTCCGGAGCGCTACGACACTGCTCCCAAGGCAGATGTATGTATTGACTTCTCCGGTGTGGGAGCTCTGCCCAAGCTGGCAGAATATATCCGCCGCACAGGCACTGCACTGGTCAGCGGCACCACAGGCTACACAGACCCGGACTTCGCTGTACTGCAAGAGCTGGCAGAGCTTGTCCCCGTGATCTGGGCCTCCAACTATTCCACCGGCATTGCCGTCCTTCGGCGGATCCTCCGGGAATATGCCCCCGTCCTGTCCGACTGGGACAAGGAACTCATTGAACTGCACCACAACAAGAAGATCGATGCCCCCAGCGGCACTGCAAAAACCTTGCTCAAAGAACTGGATCCTCAAGGTAGTAGCGCAGTGATCCACGGCAGAGAGGGGATCTGCGGCGCTCGGAGCAAGGGAGAGATCGGTGTTTTCGCCCTCCGTGGCGGCACTGTGGCAGGAGAACACAGCGTCCTCTTCTTCGGTGAGGACGAAAGTCTGGAGCTGACCCACAAGGCAAGCTCCCGTCGGATCTTCGCCGCCGGCGCACTGCGGGCCGCCGAGTCCCTTGCAGACAAGGCTCCCGGTTACTATGATTTAGAAAACTTGCTTTTTCAGTAAATAGGAGATCCTCAAATGAACGAATATGAGGTTTTTATCGAAGACATCAATTCCTGCGGCGGCGCCCAGCATGCCAAGAAGGAATGGATCGAAGTCGAAGCAGACAGCCCTGAGGCTTATGTAAAACAAAACGGCAGATTTCCTATTATGGATATTTCAGAAAATGCCGAGGGTGATACTGTGATCATCACCGGTGATGGCAAAGGAAATTTCCTGAAATACACTTTTTCGGAATAGCAAAGACATCATTCGGAAAGGAAACAAACAATGGAAAAAATCAAACCCCGTACTTTATCGGGCTTTATGGAGCTCATGCCCGCACCTCAGAAGCAAATGGAGCGGATGATGCAGATCCTCCGTGACACCTACGAGCTCTACGGCTTCACCCCTCTGGACACTCCCATTTTAGAGTCTTCGGAGATCCTCCTTGCAAAGGGGGGCGGTGATACCGAAAAACAGATCTACCGCTTCCAGAAGGGCGACAGCGATCTGGCCATGCGCTTCGATCTCACCGTCCCCCTTGCCAAGTATGTTGCCATCCACGCAGGAGAGCTTTCCTTCCCCTTCCGCCGCTATCAGATCGGCAAGGTCTACCGTGGAGAGCGTGCTCAGAGAGGCCGCTATCGGGAATTCTATCAGGCAGATATCGACATCATCGGTGACGGCAAGCTGGATATTCTCAACGAGGCAGAGATCCCCTCTATCATCTATACCATTTTCCGCCGCTTCGGGCTGAGCCGCTTCGTCATCCGTGTCAATAACCGCAAGCTCCTCAACGGCTTCTACGCCCTGCTGGGTCTCACGGAAAAGTCCGGTGACATCATGCGTACCGTTGACAAGCTGGATAAGATCGGTACCGAGAAGGTCCGTGTCCTCCTGCTGGAGGAGGGTCTGGCAGAAGCACAGGCAGACGAGATCCTCCGCTTCATTGCCATCAAGGGCAGTAATGCAGAGGTTCTGGCACAGCTGGAAGCTTGGAAGGGCAAGAACGAGACCTTCGACCTGGGTCTGCAGGAGCTGGCCACCGTTGCCAAGCACCTGACCGCCTTCGGTGTTCCCGAGGAGAACTTCTCCGTTGACCTGACCATTGCCCGCGGTCTGGACTACTACACCGGCACAGTCTATGAGACCACCCTGCTGGATCATCCCGAGCTGGGCTCTGTCTGCTCCGGCGGACGCTATGACAATCTGGCAGAATACTACACCGACCGTCAGCTTCCCGGTGTGGGCATTTCCATCGGTCTGACCCGTCTGTTCTATGTATTGGGTGAGCAGAAGATGCTCAACGATGCCCTTCCCACCGCCCCTGCGGATTGTCTGTTACTGCCCATGACCGATGATCTGGGTGCCGCTGTCCGTCTGGCTACCGCCTTCCGTGAGGCCGGCATCCGTACGCAGATCTATGCCGAGCAGAAGAAGTTCAAGGCCAAGATCGGCTACGCAGACAAGCTCCGCATCCCCTATGTGGTCTTCCTCGGAGAGGACGAGATCGCCCGTGGAGAATGCTCCGTCAAGGATCTCCGCTCCGGCGAGCAGAAGAGCCTCCCGATAGACGAGGCCATCTCCCTCCTCCGTGAGGGCATCGCTGCCATGAACCAAGACAGCGTCATCATTGAAAAATAACAGAAAGAATAAATTACAGGGCATCTCAAGGATCACAGGTCTCGGAGATACCCGAAGGAGGAAAATATGAAGAGAACACATAACTGTGGCGAGCTCCGTTTAGAGCACGCAGGACAGACCGTCACCCTCATGGGCTGGATGGAAAATGTCCGTGAAGTAGGCGCAAATCTGGCCTTCGTCGTCCTTCGTGACTTCTATGGCACCACTCAGGTGGTTCTGGAGAGCGAAGAGATGATGGCTGAGATCAAGCCCCTGAACCGTGAATCCACCATTGCTGTCACCGGCCTCGTCCGTGAGCGCACCAGCAAGAACCCCAAGCAGGCCACCGGTGATATCGAAGTCGTTCCCACCGCTATCGAGGTTCTGGGTCGCTGCCAGCACAACTCCCTGCCCTTCGAGATCAATCGCTCCCGTGAGGCTGACGAGAACCAGAGACTGAAGTACCGCTACCTTGACCTGCGTAACCCCGAGGTCAAGAAGAACATCGTTCTGCGCTCCAATGTGGTTGCCGATATCCGTAAGGGTATGACCGAGCAGGGCTTCTTAGAGATCACCACCCCCATTCTCACCAGCTCCTCCCCTGAGGGTGCAAGAGACTATCTGGTTCCCTCCCGTAATCACCCCGGCAAGTTCTACGCTCTGCCTCAGGCTCCCCAGCAGTTCAAGCAGCTGCTCATGACCTCCGGCTTTGACCGTTATTTCCAGATCGCACCTTGCTTCCGTGATGAGGATGCCCGTGCAGACCGCAGCCCCGGTGAATTCTATCAGTTAGATATGGAAATGGCCTTCGCTGATCAGGACGATGTGTTCGGTGTCATCGAAACCGTCTTCCCTCCCATCTTCGCCGCTCGGGGCAAGTACAATGTGGCTTCCGAGGCTCCCTTTGTCCGCATTCCCTTCAAAGAGGC
>JAFOZC010000036.1 GCA_017391305.1 Oscillospiraceae bacterium
ACATATTTTGCGCCTTCAAACTCCGGCAGGGAGTACAGATCATCCTGCAGGAGTAGATAGTGGGGGCAGGTCTCCACATAGACCTTCTGACCGCGGCTTCTGGCGGCCTCTACCTCACGCAGACCCTCGGCAGAGGAGAGGTGGACGATGACCACAGGCACATCGGCAAGCTCTGCCATTTTTAAGAGACGGGAAATGGCTTCCGCTTCCAGAATGGCAGGTCTGCATTGGGGGTGGGAGGCAGGAGACAGCTCTCCTGCGGCCTTCTTCTCTGCGATCAGGGCATCAATGACACCGGCATTTTCGCAGTGAACCCCAACGATACCGCCAAGCTCCTTCATTTTCCGCAGAGCCTTGTACATGGCCTCGTCTCCGATCATCATGGCAGGATAGGTCATGTACATCTTGAAGGAAGAGATCCCTTCCTCGAACATTTTCGGCAATTCTTCGATGATCTCCGGATTCCAATCGTCAATGGTCATGTGGAAGCCGTAGTCGCAGGAGGTCTTTCCCTCAGCCTTCTTGTGCCACAGCTCCAGGCCGTATTGCAGACTCTCGCCCTTGTTGGGGCAGGCAAAGTCAATGACCATGGTGGTACCGCCCCGCAGTGCGGATCGGCCCCCGGTATAGAAATCGTCTGCGGTAGTGGTGTTACAGACATCCAGATCGAAATGGGTATGGGCATCAATGAAGCCGGGGAACAGAAGCTTGCCTGTTACATCGATCACTTCTGCATCCTCGCAGACCAGATCGGTGCCAATAGCTTCGATGGTTTCCCCACAGATCAGCACATCGACCTCTAAAGTCTCCCGTGCATTGATGACGGTACCGCCCTTCAATAATTTACGCATGGTGTACCTCCTTATCGGATCAAGAATACCTGTATTATACCATAAAGCATTCCAAAAGGAAATAGAGGACTTTAAGAATTTCATGGGTAAAACAATAAACAGCGGAATCTGCCGAGGAGGGCAGATTCCGCTTAAGGGATGTATTATGTACCGAAGAAGGAGAAGTGCATATAGTCCTTCTTGCCACTGCTCCAGTTGATGCCCCATTCAAAGCCGTATTTGATGAAGGCATTGTACAAATCTCCGCCGGGAGTGATGGAGTAAGGATCTTCACCGGGCTTCCAGTGGGTGCCGGTGATGGGCGTTCCGTCGGGCATGCAGTAGTAATTTTCCATATAATTGATATCGATAGCAGTGCCGATGGAATGCTCGGACTTGGCAGACCAGCTAAAGCCCCCCAGATAGTGGATGGGGAACTTCTCTTCGCCGTTGTAGATCTCCTCGAAAATCAGTTCGACGATTTCTGCCAGATTCTTGTGTACCTGCAAAGTCCAGGTACGGGTGATCTTTTCCTCGGAGTTCTTGGATGCAAAGTCCCAGGTGCGAACCTTTACCAGTACCATGTCGGCAAGAGCAGCTTCTTTATTTCCTTGGTAGTACAGACGGGGATCGTCTACCTTTTCACCGAAGAGGAGCATGCATTTTTCGGTATAGCTGTAATCGATCAGATTGTCGGGAACCTGGGGAGGTGCGGGCTCTATGGGAGTTTCGCAGGTGATGTAGCAGGTGTTAAAGTGACCGCTGGTGCTGTAGGCTGTGATCACGGCATTGCCGGGCATATGTGCGGTGACATTGCCCATGTCATCTACGCTTGCAATATCCGGTGCTGAGCTGACCCAGAAGATCTTGGGGATCGCTATCTCGGTGTTCACATTAATGGCACGGGTACTGCCGACATAGACGGTCAAATCGAAGCATTCCAGATAAACGGGAATGATCTTGTCTGCGGGGTTGGGATTTCTCTGAAGTCGAGCCATTAAACGGGAGAATACAGTGGCGCATTCAGCACGGGTTGCGGTATCCTGAGGATGGAAGGACAAGCTGCCGTCCTTGTTGGGAGAGCCGGAGAGGATCCCAAGGTGGCAAAGCATATCCACGGAATCCGCTGCCCAGGAGGAGATCAGCTCTCGGTCAGCCAGCTTTGCTTCCGGGAACTTGGGGCTATCCTCTTCCTCCCGTGGGGAAGAAGCTTCGTCATCGGTCTGCGTAGGCTCGGTCTCGGTCTGAGGATCAAGAATGTCGGGAGGAAGCTCATCTTCCTCAGAGCCACCGTCGGTGGGATCGGTCACAACATCTGTGGTCTCTTCGGTGGCATCGGTTCCGTCCTGGGGCACTTCGGCAAGACTATGACCCATAAGCTCCAAATAGAAGGCCACCATCTTAGCCATCTGCTCACGGGTGATGAGGGTTTCGGGAGAGAAAGTCTCATCATCCACACCGTGGACGATCCCTTGGCAGAAGGCCCATGCCACATGGGGCGCATAATAGGCCTCAGGATGTACATCTGTGAAGGTAGAATAGATATGATCGCTCATCCAATATTCTGTATCAATGCCTTCCAATCTGCCTAAGACAGTGATGAACATACCTCGTGTCATGGAGGTGTTGGGGGAGAATAGGGTCTGGCTGGTACCATAGAAAAGACCCGCCTCGGTAACATCTTCAATATAATCCCTCGCCCAATGCTCCCGAATGTCCGTAAAAGCCGAAGCACCGGCAAAAGGAACCGCAGAAAGGAGAAGACATATACTTAATAGGAATGCGGTAAATCTTGATTTCATACAGAAAATCCTTTCCCTTTTAGTAATACACTCATTATACTGGATAAACAATGGGAAATCAAGGGGCGAAAAAGAGGAAAAAAGAGGAATTTTAGAGGAAAAAAAGAAAAAATGAAAAAATTCAAAAAATTTTGAAAAAAGTGCTTGACAAATCGCAATTCCTGTGTTAATATATCGGAGCTGTCGCGAGCGGCTCACAAAACCGACGCACAGCGGTGTACCTTGTAAATTAAACAACGAGAAACATGAACAAAACACCTTGGACAATTTGATTATAAAAAATTAAGTTGTTCTTGATGATGTCAATTGAGACATTTGCGAGAATAGCCAACGAAAATTCTTGAGTATAGCTAAGAGCGAACTTATGAATGAATGATTTTATTCTCTTCGGAGATTAAGATACCATATCATAGAGAGTTTGAT
>JAFOZC010000283.1 GCA_017391305.1 Oscillospiraceae bacterium
AGACAGTACGTGGAGGGATGTAGTAGCGTATGATGGATCGGTGCGGTGGTTCCATGAATAGATTGTAGGTGGAATCGGTGCAGTGAGCCCTCTCAGGCGCTTCGCGCCAGCTCTCCCGGAGGGAGAGCCAAGAGCTTGGTGGGCATCGATGGACGGAGGGAGAGCCAAGGGTGCGGTGGGCATCGGTAGACGGAGCATGAAATTTCGGTTTATTGTGCTGTTCGATTTCTGTATGGGGTCGAAAAAAAGAAACTTAGCATTGCTTCGTAAATGTGAAATATTTGCCTATGGGAATGTGGGCAGATTTTATTTTACATTGAGGCGGAGGCTTGATATTTCACAATGATTGCAGGTAACTATTATGAAAAGAATCTTGATCATCGGCTCTCCCGGTAGTGGGAAGAGCGTTTTTTCCCGAAGACTTCACCGAATCACCCATATCCCTCTGATCCATTTGGATCTGCTTTACTGGAACTCGGACAAGACCACGGTGGGGCGAGAGGAGTTTCTCTGCCGACTCCGTCAGGCTATGGTAGGGGAGTGCTGGATCATTGACGGCAACTACAGCTCCACCATGGAGCTGAGATTGGAAGCCTGTGATACCGTGTTCTTCTTAGACTATCCTGTGGAAACCTGCCTTTCCGGCATAGGGGAGAGAATGGGAAAACCCCGTCCCGATATGCCCTGGGCAGATGCAGAGGACGATCCGGAATTTCTCACCTTCGTTAAGGAATTTCCCACAAATCAGAGGCCGCAAATCCTGAGCCTGCTGAACAAACATCCCCACAAGCACATCTGTATCTTTCGCTCCCGTGGGGAAGCAGACAGCTTCCTATCCCGACTTAGCGGAGAGGAAAGCTGATCTCACGGGAAGTGAAATCTTCCGATTTTCACCGGCTACGCTATTGCCTTCCAACGGATCTCGCAAACGGTTTCTTATGGAGTCTGTGCGGATCCTACCGTCATAGTAAAACACCCCCTGCCACAAGTGACAGAGGGTGTTTTGTTATGTTCTTCAGTCGGTGATGATGCGGCAGGCGCCGTAGTAACGGGTGGAATAGTAGCCGCTTTCCAAGGTATCGATGACAACACCCTGGCTGGGGTTGGCGGCGTGGATGAACAGGCCGCCACCGATATACAGACCGACGTGGGTGATGTAGCTGGTATTCGCATGGAAGAATACCAGGTCGCCGGGGAGAAGATCGGATTTTGCTACCTTTACACCGTCGTGGTACTGGGTGGAGGCACGGCGGGAGAAGCTATAGCCGAAATGCTTGTAGCAGTACAGCACGAAGCCGGAGCAGTCGAAGCTGTTGGGGCCGTTGCCGCCGTAGACATAGGGATAGCCCTTATAGCTCTTTGCGAAGGCTACCAGATCGTCCAGGAGGGTAGACTCGGGGGCTTCTTCCTCTCCGTCGGGATGCTCTAACTGCCAGTTGACGGTGAAGTTATAGCAGCGCAGGAACACGGTCAGGGCTTCCTGTACGGTGGTATTGCTCTTGGGGTTCAGGTTCTTGCCGTCTCCCATGACAGCACCGATATAGATGAGAAGCCGTGCGGGAGCTTGGGCCCAATCTGCCACGGACTTTCCGTCCTTATAGTTGCCGAGAGAAACGGAACGGCTGTCATCTCTGGGATAGCCGATGATCGCCATGAAGTTTGCCATGATCTTGAAGAACTGCTCTCGGGTCAGGGTGTCATCGGGGCCAAAGCGCTTGTTGCCGTAGCCGGAGATGATGCCCAGCTCATAGGCGGCGCAGATCTCGGGGGAATCGGTGTCCTTGAAATGGTCGGTACGCTCTGCGGTGTAGGTTTTCCCTGTTGCGGCGGTATAGGCCAGCATGGCAACGGAGCACATCTGCCCACGGGTAATGGCCTGGGTCATGTTGCAGTTATCCAGACTGGAGGGGATCATGTTCTTCTCCTGCATACTCATGATGGAGTCAATGGCCCAATTGGCAATGCCGGAATAGCCCTGAGACTCGATCATGATCTGCTTGCTTTCCTCTGTCTGCTTGGCAAACCAACTGCACATATATTCGTAGGCTCGGAAGAACATGGCGATAGCTTCCTGACAGCTGGTACTGCTCTTGGGATTCAGCTTCCCGTCAGAGCCCTTGACAATGCCGATGGCAACCATGAGCTGTGTGGATTCCACAGCATAGGCGCTGACTTTTTTGTGATCGCTGAAGCCTTCCAGAGAAGCCGGAGCCACGTCGGGGACACAGTAGGCAGTCCCCATAAGGTTGTGGGTGATCTTGAAGAACTGCTCACGGGTCAGGGGATCCTTAGGGCCAAACTTGCCGTTGCCGTAGCCGGAAATAATGCCCTGCTCATAGGCATAGCAGATGGCGGGATCGTTGGTATCCTCAAAGTGATCTGTAGAGTCGGGATAGGGGTAACCGCCGGTGAGATGCTCGAAGACCAGAACGGCCATTTTGCACATTTCTTCACGGGTAATGCTTTTTGTCATATCCGCCTCTTGCAGGCTTTCGGGAAGCAGACCCAGCTCATACATGGAGTCCACGGACTCCTGCGCCCAGAAGGCGGTATTCTTGTAGGCCCCCACGGCAGGCATACAGCCGAGGAGCAGCACAGCGGCAAGGATCAGGGATAAGATACGTTTCATAATCATTCCTCCATAGTCAGCTCCAGACCTACGGGGCAGTGATCTGAGCCATAGATATCGGGATGGATGCTGGCTTCCCGAATTGCGGAAGCCAGACGGTCGGACACCAGGAAATAGTCAATGCGCCAACCGGCATTGTTCTTCCTTGCGTTGGCACGGTAGCTCCACCAGGAATAGGCCCCTGTTAGCTCCGGGTACAGATGGCGGAAGCTGTCGGTAAAGCCGGCGGCAAGAAGAGTGGAGAATTTCTCCCGTTCCTCGTCGGAGAAGCCTGCGTTGCCCCGATTGGTCTTGGGATTTTTCAGGTCGATCTCATTATGGGCAACATTCAGGTCACCGCATACAATGACGGGCTTGGTCTCATCCAATTTTTTCAGATAATTGCGGAAAGCGTCCTCCCAGGCCATACGGTGATCCAAGCGCTTCAGCCCATCCTGGGCATTGGGGGTATAGCAGGTCAGTAGATAGAACTTGGGGTATTCCAGACAGATCAGTCTGCCCTCATGATCCAGCTCCTCCACGCCCACGCCGTAGCTGACGGACAGGGGAGCCTCCTTTGCAAAGATGGCAGTGCCGGAGTAGCCCTTCTTTTCCGCAGAATACCAGAACTGATGATAACCCGGCAGCTCCAGCTTTACCTGTTCCTGCTGAGCTTTGGTCTCCTGCAGGCAGAAGAAATCTGCATCCAGCATATCGAAGGCATCACGGAAGCCCTTTTCCAAACAGGCCCGAATGCCGTTCACATTCCAGGAAATAAATTTGATCATAGCTTGCATCCTTTCTCTCTTTCCTGCAGAGCCTCCAGAATGGGGCCGTCTGCAGGGCAGAAGTCGTAATTGGGAATTTCCGAAACGGTGATCCATTTCAGGTCATTATGTTCCTTCAAAACAAGGTCTCCCTCTGCGATCCTTGCGAAGAACACGCTGAGACAAACATGCAGGTCCGGGTATTCATGATCCACTGCCATGAACAGAGGGCCGACCTCAAGGGTAATATCCAGCTCCTCCCGACATTCCCGGATCAGAGCCTCTTCCTTTGTCTCACCGGGTTCGACCTTGCCTCCTACAAATTCCCACAGCAAGCCCCTCTTCTTATGAGGCGGCCGCTGACAGATCATAAACCGATCCCCCTGAAAAATCAGGGCGGCAACAACATGGGTCATAACAATTCCTCCTTATTAAAAAACATTATATCCGAAAATTCCTTCTA
The DNA here is from genome assembly GCA_017391305.1 of Oscillospiraceae bacterium. GTDB lineage: Bacteria > Bacillota > Clostridia > Oscillospirales > Oscillospiraceae > JAZOXB01. Next base: position 3,839 of record JAFOZC010000283.1, read on the forward strand.
TAGCAAGAGCTTTTTTCTTTTATAACGCTATGGAATCGGCAGAGAATCACACAAGGGCAACAAAATAGCAAGCACAGAAATGATTTGGGTGTCATTTCTGCGCTTGCGGTTATTTATTTCTGCACATGTACATCCACCTGAGGGTAGGGGATGGAGATGCCTTGGCGGTCAAATTCCTTCTTGACAGATCCGTTTACATGGTTGCGAACCTCCAGATAGTTCTCTGTAGCCGTCCAACCGAGGAACTGATACTCTATGGCGCTGTCCAGATAGGCACTGAGGATCACCACGGGGGCGGGATCGGACAGAAGCTTGGAGTGGGAGGCGGCCTGCAGGATGGCGGCCTTGACCTTCTCGATATCGTCATCATAGGAGGCGGTGAAGGCCAGCTCCACTCTGCGGCGGCCTGCGACGGTGTAGTTGCAGATTCGGGCAGAGGCGGCATCACTGTTGGGGATATAGATGGTGATACCGTCAAAGGTCAGCAGACGGGTATAGCTCATGCTGATCTCTTCCACGATCCCCGTATCCGAGCCGATCTGTACGTGGTCGCCTACTTGGAAGGGCTGGGTAGTCAGCAGACTGAAGCCGCCTACAACATTGGAAAGGGCATTCTGTACCGAAAGGGAAATTGCCAGGGAAACAACACCCAGAACGGCGATCAGGGAGCTGACATCAATGCCCAGACAGCCTGCGGCGATCAGGATCGCAAGGGAATACAGCAGGACTCTCATAAGGGTCTTGAGGAAGCTGAACATGGAGCTGTTCAGCTTGGACTTTTGCAGGGCCTTGTCAAACAGCTTGAGGAATATTCTGCTTAACAGGATGCCTACCAGTAAAACTGCCAAAGCAGGCAGGATCCGCTCTACACGGATCATGGCGAGAAAGTCTTCCATTATGCTTCTCCTTCTTCTGTCTCTGTCCGAGCACTTGCATTCACATAGGCCATGAGCTCGTCACCGGTGATGGTTTCCTTCTGCAGCAGATACAGGGCGATCTCATCTAAAAGCTCCCGATGCTGTGCAAGGAGGGCTTTTGCCTCTTCGTAGCAGCCGTTCAGGATCTGTCGGATCTCCGTATCCGCTTCTGCGGCGGTGTCCTGGGCGCAGCTCATATAGCTCTGACCGTCCAGATATTCATTTTCGGTGGAGGCCAAGGCCATTATACCGATTTTCTCACTCATGCCCAACTGGGTGACCATAGCACGGGCGAGGCTTGTGGCCTGCTGGATATCGTTGGCGGCACCGGAGGTTTGCGTGCCGAAAACCAAGGTCTCTGCCGCTCTGCCACCCAGAAGGGTCTGGAGCTGGATCAGCAGCTCTTCCTTGGAGCGCAGGAACTTTTCTTCCTCCGGCATTTGCATGGTGTAGCCCAATGCACCGGTGGTGTGGGGGACGATGGTGATCTTGGACACAGGCTGGCTATGCTTCTTCAGTGCGGCAACCAGAGCGTGACCGACCTCGTGATAGGAGACGATCCGCTTCTCGATATCTGTCAGGACGGTACCCTTCTTCTCTGCACCTGCGATGACGGTTTCCAGTGAGGTCAGCAGATCCTCCTGATTCACAGCCTGTCTGCCCATGCGTACGGCACGGAGGGCGGCCTCGTTGACCAGATTGGCAAGGTCTGCGCCTACAGCTCCTGCCGTGGCCTGAGCGACCCGCCTCAGATCCACATCCTCGGCAAGACGGATATTCCGTGTGTGTACCAGCAGGGTCTGATAACGACCCTCTAAGTTGGGACGGTCGACGATGATCCGACGGTCAAAGCGTCCTGCACGGAGCAGAGCCTTGTCCAGAACCTCGGGACGGTTGGTGGCGGCCAGAATGACCACACCCTTGGAGGAATCGAAGCCGTCGATCTCCGCAAGAAGCTGATTCAGGGTCTGCTCCTGCTCACTGTGACTGCCGTAACGGGAGCCTCGGCTGTGACCGATGGCATCGATCTCATCAATAAAGATAATGGCAGGTGCGACCTTGGAGGCTTCCTTGAACAGGTCACGGACACGGCTGGCACCTACACCCACAAACATTTCCACAAAGTCCGAGCCGGAAATGGAGAAGAAGGGGACATGAGCCTCACCGGCCACAGCCTTGGCAAGGAGGGTCTTTCCGGTACCGGGAGAGCCGACCAGCAGAGCGCCCTTGGGGAGCTTGGCACCGATGGAGGTATACTTCTGGGGATTGTGGAGGAAGTCAATGATCTCTACCAGAGACTCCTTGGCCTCATCCTGACCTGCTACATCACGGAAGGTGACACCGGTCTCCTTTTCCATATATACCTTGGCTTTGCTCTTTCCCACACCGCCGATGCCGCCGCCCTGTGTGACCTTCCGCATGATCAGAAGGGTAACACCCAGAAAAGCCAGGGGCAGGATCAGACTGGAGATCGCATAGAGGACGGCATTTTGCTCCGTCAGCTTGCCTGTAAACTTTGCACCGCCTGCCCAAAGGGGAGGTACCATGTCTGTCAGCTCCACATAGGGCAGGGGAGTGGTGTAGTAGACGGTTTTATTCTTTTGGGTGTCGCTCTTGAGGTTGTAGGAGATCCTTTCGTAAGCGATCTCTACCTCGTGGATGTCCTTCTGCGCCACGGCATCCAGAAATTGGTTGTAGGGAACCTCCTTGGGGCCGATGCCCAGGATCTGTGCCATCATCGGGCCGCTGAGGAAGAATAAACCCACGGCGACCAAGACGACCACGGCGATCCGTATCCGCTGTTTGTTCCGGTCGGGACGGCCGGATGCGCTATTTCTGTTCTGTTCGGGCATTTCTTCACACTCCTATATCATATAGTTCGGGGAATATCATATCATATATTTCTGCTTCATGCAATCGGCAAGGGGTAAATTTTCTATGAATTCATGTTTCCACTTGTGCAATCCTGTTTTTTTTGATATAATAATATGAACCAAAAACAGGAGAGTTATGCTATGAGAAAAGAAACCAATTATGAACGGGATGAGGCCATGTCCGAGGGTCTCATTGAAGGCAGAAATGCGGTGACCGAGGCGCTGAAAAGCGGACGGACCATTAACAAGGTTTTTCTGGCAGACGGAGATGTGGATAAGGCCCTCGGCCGTCTGGCCGCTCAGGCGAAGGATGCCGGTGCGGTAGTGGTACGCATTGACCGTCGGAAGCTCAACGACATGAGCCCCACGGGAGCCCATCAGGGGATCATCGCCTCTGTAGCCGCCCATGAGTATTCCACCATTGACGAGATCTTAGCCGCCGCAGAGGAGAAGGGAGAGGCACCTCTTCTGGTTATCTGTGACGAGCTGTCCGACCCCCATAACTTAGGGGCGATCCTCCGCAGTGCGGAGTGTGCCGGAGCACACGGGGTCATCATTCCCAAGCGCCGCAGTGTGGGCTTGACTGCCGTAGTGGGCAAGGCCTCCGCAGGTGCCATCGAATATATGCCCGTTGCCCGTGTATCCAATCTGGCTTCCACTATTCGGGAGCTGAAGGAACGGGGGGTCTGGATCTACGGCACTGCCGCAGAGGGGGCAAGTCCCTTGTATCAGACAGACCTCACCGGCCCTGTTGCCATTGTGATCGGCAACGAGGGTGTGGGCATGAGCCGCATTGTGGCAGAGAGCTGTGACTTCAAGGTCAGCATTCCCATGAAGGGCAGGATCTCCTCCCTGAATGCCTCTGCCGCCGCTGCTATCCTGCTGTATGAGGCAGTACGCCAGCGAGGATAAGGCCATGCATCACGAGCCGGAACAACGGAAACCTGCTTCGGCTGTATCGGATGAATTCCAGCTTGAGGCAATTATGAAGGAATTCGGTGCGAGGGAACCGGAACAGCCTCAAAAGGCAAAGGTAGAACAAAGCACTCGAGTCCTTCCCGGATTTACTGCGCCCACCATCGAGATGACCCAAAGCTTCCCTGCAGTGAAGCCCGACAGAGAGAAAACAGAGCAGACCCGACCCTTTTCTCCGGTGACGCAGCCCAAGAGAGAGATAGAACAGACCCGATCCTTTTCCGTGGTGGGATCCCCCGGAGATCGGGAGGAAAGGACACCGACCCCAATGGCACCGTCTCCTGCCGGAGAATCGGAGCATACCCGATCCTTTGCGCCGATAAGCGAGAAAGCACCGACGGAAGCGGACGAGGACGATGTGAAGGTGGTTCGCTCCCTGAAGGATGTGAAGACCAAGCCTCCGGGCAGACCTAAGGAGCCCCCTATTCGGATCATTGTAGAGACTATCCCGGAGGAAACAGATCCCAAGAATAAGGGGGAAGAGCCTACGGAGCTGCTGAGAAAGACCCACAAGCGCCTGAGCGGACTTTTGGTTCGACGGGTCTTTTTGGCGGCAGATGCCCTGTTGGGGATGCTTTTGCTGCTGTACAGCACAAGGGATTGGGGCTTCCTTCCCTTCCTCAACAGCCACGGTGCCACGATTTCCCTTCTGCTCCTTGCGGTGGCAATGGTACCGGCCTTTCCTGTGCTGTGGCAGGGAGTAAAGGATCTGTTCCGCCTCCGAGTCAGCCTCTATACCCTTGGGACGGTCTGTACGGCGGTGTGCCTTGCCTACAGCCTTTCCGGGGCAGATACGGTTTATGCCCCCTTGGTGACCCTACAGCTCTTTTTCCTTCTGCAAGCCATTGTCAATGACAATGCCGCCCATTTTTATACATCCAAATCCGTGGCGGCCTTCCGCTCCCCTATGGGAGTGTGCAATGCCCCCCAGCTTCTGGAGAACACAGACTCCCTGCGGCGGAATCCCGGGGATGTGGAGGACTTCATGGCGAAGCTGTCTCGCAGCAGCCTTCCCGAGGATCTGCTGTGTGTTTATTCCAGCATCCTTCTTCTGCTGTTGCCGGTACTGTCCTACTTCCTTTCCAAGGAGGGAGGCCTGCCCTATCTTCAGGTATGGCTGCTGATGCTTCTGGGAACTGTGCCTTACGGAGCGATGCTGTCCTTCTCCAAGCCCTTCCGCATTTTGGCAAAACGTCTGCTCCGCTACGGCGGTGCTCTGTGCGGCTGGCACGGCGCAAGGATCTTCGGTGGGAAGCATACCATCATTCTCCGTGACGGCGACCTGTTCCCACGGAAGGGGATCGCCTCCAACGGTATGAAGATCTATCATTCCTACGATGCCGCCAAGGTGATCTCCTATGCTCTTGCGGCCTTGGAGCTGACGGACAGCCCCCTGATCGGACTCTTTGAGGAGCTTCTCAGGGAGCATTACGGCAAGCACAGCCGGGTGGAGGATCGGCGCTTCTATGAGCAGGGCGGTGTGGGAATGGAGATCGGCTCGGATATCGTTCTGGTGGGGAATTTGGGCTTTATGCGCTCTATGGGCATCCACATGCCTGTAGGTACCAGAGTTCGCCATGCGGTCTATGTCTCGGTCAACGGCGAGCTGGCAGGGATCTTTGCCATACGGTATAAAGCCAATGCCTCTACAAGGACGGGACTTCACGATGTCCTTGCCAACCGAAATTTCTCTATCGTTTTGGCAACACGGGATTTTGTCATTACCCCGGAGCTGATCGCTGCCAAATATACCCTGCCTACAGATACTATGGTTTTCCCGGATTACAGCGAGCGTTTGCGCCTGTCTGCCACCAACCCGGAGCAGGCTATGGAGCAGGGAGCGCTGATCGCAGAGGATACCTTCGGGGCCTATGCTGTTACCGCCGCAGCGGGACGTACCTTGGGTAGTACCTCTCTGGTACTGGTAGCCCTGTCCCTTTGCGCCGGGATCTTCGGTCTGCTGTTCTGTATCGTGCTGATTGCATGGAATTCTGTTGCAGTGGCTTCTCCCATGCACATTGCCGCCTTCCAGATCCTGTGGGCCGCGGTCACGTCCTTTGCAGGCTTCGTGCTCCTGCGTTTTTAAGCCCCGAAGCCCGATCCCCCTCCTATGAAATCGGAAAGTAGCGTGGGAAAGGGCAGAAAAATGAAAAAAATTTTTGATTTTCGATATAAAGTAATTGCATTATTGCTTTTTATCGTGTATAATGGTACTAATTGTGGCAACATGGTATGCCGCGCAGTCAAAGCCGACTGCATAGAAAGGAGATTTCAACAATGTACACTGCGAACGATATCCGCAACATCGCCCTGCTGGGCCATGGCGGCGACGGCAAGTCCGCCCTGTGCGAAAGCATGCTCTTCCTCACCAAGGCAATCACCCGCCTCGGCAAGCGTGCCGACGGCACCACTGTTTCCGACTTTGACGACGAAGAGAAGAAGAGACAGTATTCCATTAAGACCTCTGTTATCCCTGTAGAGTTCGACCGCTGCAAGCTGAACATGCTGGACAACCCCGGCTACTTTGACTTCGCTGCAGAAGTCGCTCAGTCCCTCCGTGTGGCTGACACCGGCATCATCTGCCTGACTGCAAAGTCCGGCATCGCTGTCGGTACCGAGAAGGGCTGGAAGTCTCTGGCTGATGCCGAGCTGCCCACCATGTTCTACGTCTCCAAGCTGGACGAAGAGAACGCTAACTTCTACAATACCTTTGATGCGATCCACAGCACCTTCGGTGCTTCCGCTATCCCCTTTGTCTTCCCCGTAGGCAACGTTATCGTCGACCTGCTGGAGAAGAAGGCCTACGACGCAGCAGGCAAGGAAGTTGCTCTGCCCGGCGAGGCTGAAGAGAAGATCGAAGAATACATGATGGCTCTGAACGAGCAGGTCGCTGAGACCGACGAAGAGCTCATGGAGAAGTTCTTCATGGAAGAGCCCTTCACCGCAGAAGAGCTCCTCAAGGGCATCAAGGACGGCATCAAGCAGCGTGCCATCACTCCCGTATTCTGCGGCTGTGCTATGAACGGTCTTGGCACCGTACAGCTCATGAAGAATCTGGTCAAGTACGCTCCCTCTCCCCTGGAAGGCAAGCCCGCCGTTGTGGTTGACGAGGACGGCAAGGAATCCGAGCTGGCTCTGGATCCCGCAGGCAGCCCCATGGCATTCGTATTCAACACTATGGCTGACCAGTACGGCAAGAACTCCTACTTCAAGGTCATCTCCGGTGACATCGAGGACACCATGACTGTCGTCAATGCCCGTACCGGCGACAACGAGAAGCTGGGCAACACCTTCTTCCCCAAGGGCAAGGAAAACAACAAGACCGGCAAGGTATGCTGTGGCGACATCGGCGTATTCACCAAGCTGGCATCCGTCCGTACCGGCGATACTCTGGGCATGGCAGGCAAGGTTGCTACCGTTAAGCCCATGAAGTACGACGAGCCCTGCTACCGCATGGCTATTTATGCAAAGAACAAGGGTCAGGAAGACAAGGTCGCAGCAGGCCTGGTCAAGCTGAGCGAGGAAGACGCTTCCTTCACCTACGGCAACGATCCCGAGACCAAGGAAATGATCATCGCCGGTGTTTGCGACATTCACCTGAGTGTTATCATCTCCAAGCTCCTGAGCAAGTACAAGGTCGAAGCTGAGCTCCGTCCCGCTAAGATCGCATACCGCGAGACCATCAAGAAGAAGCACGAGCAGCACGGCCGTCATAAGAAGCAGTCCGGTGGCCATGGCCAGTTCGGTGACGTTCACATCCGTTTCGAGCCCCAGACCGAGTCTGAGGACATGATCTTCGCTGACGAGACCGTCGGTGGCTGCGTTCCCAAGAACTTTATCCCCTCCGTCGAGAAGGGCCTGCGCAACTGCGTTGGCAAGGGCGTTCTGGCAGGCTATCCTGTTGTGTTCCTGAAGGCTACTCTGTTCTTCGGCTCCTACCACGCTGTTGACTCCTCCGATATGGCATTCCAGACTGCAGCCGGCATCGCCTACAAGGAAGGCCTGCCCCAGGCAGCTCCCACCCTCCTCGAGCCCATCGGCGAGCTGAAGGTTTATATCCCCGATGCCAACATGGGCGATATCATCGGCGACCTGAACAAGCGCCGTGGCCGTGTCATGGGCATGAACCCCGATGCTGACAACCGTGGCTGGCAGATCGTTGAGGCTGAGGTTCCCATTGGAGAAATGGTTTCCTACGCTATCGACCTGCGCTCCATGACCCAGGGTCGTGGCCGCTATGCTCTGAACTTCGTCCGCTACGAGGAAGTTCCCCAGATGAACCAGGCCAAGATCATCGAGGACGCAAAGAAGGCAGAGGAAGAATAATCTCTCCACCTTCTCGGTATCCGTATACCTCACTTAACTTCGCACCCAAGACAGTACTCGCTGTCTTGGGTGCTTTTTCGCTCCGTCCACCAATGCCCACCGTACCCTTGGCTCTCCACCATCCATCGATACCCACCGCACCCTTGGCTCTCCCTCCGTCCA
>JAFOZC010000037.1 GCA_017391305.1 Oscillospiraceae bacterium
ATCTCTGCAATGCTCCGCAGACTCAACTGCTCAGAACGGCTTTTCCCCTTACAAAGCAGAGTGCAATCCAGTACCGAACGGGAGGGAGACAGGGACAGCAGATACACCCCGTCCTGGGGATCCTCTATGGATTTGGCAAGAAAGTATCTCTGAAAGGAGGCTGTTCCTGTCAGCAGTGTTTCACGGTGGGAACGCAGTATGATATATCTGCGATGAAGCTCTGCAATGAGACGGAGCATGGCAAAGCCGTCGCCCCGGAAGTGAGAATGCTTCCTGAGATCTTCCTTCGTGGCATCCAGTAGATTGGCAAGATCTCCGTAATGGGACAGAAGGTCGGCGGCCTGCTGTTCTGCTTCCGGCTCACAGTAGCGTAGGAGAAGCTCCAACAGCTCTCCCTGCTCCAGCTCGTTTGGCAGGGAGGCAAAGGCAAGAAAATGAGAGGCGGCTTTACGGTCTATCATAGGCCATTCTCCAGATATTTCTTCAAATACAGTCCGGTGAAGGAATGAGGGCAGGCAAGCAATTCTTCGGGGGTGCCTGTGGCAACGATCTGTCCTCCACCGTCGCCACCTTCAGGGCCTAAATCGATCAGATGGTCGGCAGTCTTGATCACATCCAGATTGTGCTCAATGATCAGGACGGTGTTGCCTCCGTCTACCAACTGTTGCAGAACCTCTAAGAGCTTCTGCACATCATACATATGCAGACCTGTGGTGGGCTCATCCAGAACATACAGGGTGCGACCTGTGCCACGGCGAGATAGCTCTGTAGCAAGCTTCACTCTTTGCGCCTCGCCACCGGACAGGGTGGTGGAGCTCTGCCCCAGCTTGATATAGCCCAGACCAACCTGAGACAGGGTACGGATCTTTTCACACAGACGGGGCTGATTCTCGAAGAAGCTCACTGCCTCATCTACGGTCATGTCCAATACCTCGGAGATATTCTTGCCACGGTAGCGAACCTCCAGAGTCTCACGGTTATAGCGCTTGCCACGGCAGACCTCACAGGGGACATAGACATCCGGCAGGAAGTGCATCTCGATCTTCACCAAGCCATCGCCACAGCAGGCCTCACAGCGCCCTCCCTTTACATTGAAGGAGAAACGACCGGGGGCGTAGCCACGCTCCTTGGCAGCAGAGGTGGCGGCGAAAAGATCACGGATATCACTGAAAAGCCCTGTGTAGGTAGCAGGATTGGAACGGGGGGTTCTGCCAATGGGACTTTGGTCAATGACAATGATTTTATCCAAGGCCTCCAAGCCATCGCAGTGGCTGTGCTTGCCGGGGCGGATCCGAGCGTGGTTCAGACTACCCAATAGCTTCTTGGAGATGATCTCGTTGACCAGAGAGGACTTCCCCGAGCCGGACACACCGGTGACACAGCACAGCGTGCCTAAAGGAATGTGGGCATCGATGCCACGGAGGTTGTTCTCCCTGCAATCATAGAAGGAGAGGGTGTTACCGTTGCCCGATCTACGCTGTGTGGGGACGGGAATGGAACGGCTACCCTTCAGGTACTGACCGGTGAGGCTGTCGGGACAGGCCATAATATCCTCCAAGGTGCCGGCGGCAACGATCTCACCACCGTGTATCCCGGCACCGGGGCCTACATCCACGATAAAATCAGCGGCACGCATGGTGTCCTCGTCATGCTCCACCACGATCAGGGTATTGCCCAAATCACGGAGATGGGCGAGGGTCTTCAGAAGCTTGTCATTGTCTCTCTGGTGCAGACCGATACTGGGCTCGTCCAGAATGTACAGCACTCCCATCAGGGAGGAACCGATCTGGGTAGCCAGACGGATCCGCTGTGCCTCTCCGCCGGAAAGGGTGGATGCAGAACGGGACAGGGTCAGGTATTGCAGGCCTACGCTTTGCAGGAAGCCGAGTCTGCTACGGATCTCCCGAAGGATCTGCCGAGCAATGACGGCACTTGCTCCCTCTAACTCCAGCCGATCTAAGAATTCCAACTCTTTGGCAACAGACAGCTCACAGAATTGTGCAATGGACAGGCCTCCGACGGTGACGGCCCGAACCAGAGGGGACAGACGTTCTCCCTTACAGTGGGGGCAGGGGGAGGCAGACATGCATTCCTCCAATTCCTTCCGCATACTGTCGGATTGGGTCTCGTGGAAGCGCCGCTCGATATTGGGGATGACACCCTCAAAGGCTTGCTCCAATACCCCATAGGAAGCACCACGGTTATAGTGGAGCTTCAGCTTTTCTCCCTTTGTGCCGTAGAAGATCACATTCTTCACGGTATCGGGCAACTGTTTGAAGGGGGTGCGGAGATCAAAATCGTATTTCTGTGCCAGAGCTTCAAAATACATACGGGAAATGCCGTCGTTTTTGATACTGCCCCAGCCGGAGGATTGGATCGCACCCTCCAAAAGGGACAGCTCGGGATCGGGAACGATGAGTGTGGGATCTACCTTCAGCAGGAAGCCCAAGCCGGAACACTCCGGGCAGGCTCCCATGGGATTGTTGAAGGAAAACAGACGGGGAGACAGCTCCGGGATGGAGATACCGCAATCCTCGCAGGCATAGTTTCGGGAATACAGAGTCTCTGCATCGGTGGCAGGCTCGTGGATGATCACAAGGCCCTCGGCATGGTTCAGAGCGGTCTCTACAGAATCTGTCAAACGTCGGGTAATATCTCCACGCAGGATCAAGCGGTCTACCACCAACTCGATTTTGTGCTTTTTGTTCTTTTCCAAAAGGATCTCTTCGCTGAGATCGTAGAGGATCCCGTCTACACGGACACGGGAGAAACCGCTTTTTCGGGCATCCTCCAGAAGCTTGCGGTGTTCGCCCTTCTTTCCACGGACAATGGGAGCAAGAACCTGGAAACGGGTACCCTCCGGCAGGGTGAGTACCTTGTCCACGATCTGGTCAATGCTTTGCCTGCGGATCTCCTTGCCGCACTGAGGGCAGTGGGGGATGCCCACACGGGCCCAAAGCAGTCGCAGGTAGTCATAGATCTCTGTAACCGTACCCACAGTAGAGCGAGGGTTCTTGGAGGTGGTCTTCTGATCAATGGAAATGGCAGGGGAAAGCCCCTCTATGCTGTCCACATCAGGCTTGTCCATCTGTCCGAGGAATTGACGGACATAGGCAGACAGAGATTCTACATACCGCCTGCGCCCCTCGGCATAAATGGTATCGAAGGCCAGGGAAGATTTCCCGGAGCCGGATAGACCCGTAAATACACAGAGGGAATCCCTTGGAATTTCGATATGAATATTTTTCAGATTATTCTCTCTTGCGCCTTTCACAAGAATGGTATTACGCATAAATACCCTCCGTTAGATTTCATGTTATTTTCTCTGTATATTATACCACCGAAGCCCTGTAACAGCAAGAGAAACCCGACAAAAACCTAAAAAATTTTCCCCTTGTTAAGCTGTTCCTCTTCGCCTCCCAAGGGGGAGGGAGCGCTCTGCACCGAAGGGCTTGAGGGCAAGGGTCCGCCAACTGTAGGCAAACAGGCACACCGCTCCGTAGCAGGCTTTTCCTCAGGGAGCTTTGCGGAGAGGGGCAGTGCCGAAACGGGTGGAGAAATGCAAATTATTATGAGAAAATTAGGGAAATATTTTGAAATAACAGGGTAGATTCCTTGATTTTTCGGGGCATCTTTGATATAATACTAACTCATGCTTGGAATAAGGAGGTATGGAATGAAAACATCTGCATTATATCGGAAATTCTTTGGAGACAAGGCATTTTACAGGATGGTTCTGGCTGTCGCCCTTCCGATTATGATCCAGAACGGCATTACACAGCTTGTGGGCTTGCTGGATAACATCATGGTGGGCAGTGTGGACACGGTACAGATGACCGGTGTTGCCATCAGCAATCAGCTTGTCTTTGTGTTCAATCTTGCCGTCTTCGGGGCGGTATCCGGCGCCGGGATCTATGGGGCGCAGTTCTTCGGCATGGGAGATACGGAGGGTGTGCGTCATGCCTTCCGCTTCAAGCTGCTGATCTGCGGTACGCTCCTCGTATTAGGCTGTGGTATTTTCCTTTTCCTCGGAGAGGATCTGATCGGTCTGTACCTGAAGGGGGAGGGAGATCCGGCGAACATCGAGGGCGGCATGTATTATGCCAAGGAATATCTGTACATCGTCATGATCGGCTTGCCGCCCTATGTGCTGGCGCAGTGCTATGCCGGCACTCTGCGAGAGTGCGGTAAGACCGTATTGCCTATGGTGGCAGGGATCATCTCTGTGTTTGTGAACCTGATCTTCAATGCGATCCTGATCTACGGTCTCTTTGGCTTGCCGTCTATGGGTTCGGCAGGTGCGGCCGTTGCGACGGTAATATCTCGCTTTACAGAGGCAGGGATCATCATGATCTATGCCCACCGCCGGAAGGAGGAGCACCCCTATCTCAAGGAGGCCTACCGTTCCTTCCGTATGCCGAGCAAGCTCTTTTGGGAAATCACCGCCAAGACTCTGCCCCTGCTGATCAACGAAACCCTTTGGTCCGGAGGAATGGCAATGCTTGCCCAGCGTTATTCCCTGATGCACTTCAATGTAGTACCTGCTCATAACATTGCCTCTACCGTTACCAATGTGTTCAACGTGGCCTTCCTTGCTATGGGTAGCTCCATCGGTATTATTGTAGGACAGCTCCTGGGAGCAAACCGTCTGGAAGAGGCCAAGGACACGGATCGGAAGCTTATTACCTTCTCGGTGCTGATCTGCTTCCTCTTGGGTGGAATTCTGATCCTGGCATCCCCCTTCATTCCCAGAGTCTATGACACCACGGAGGAGATCCGACAGCTTGCCACCAAATTCTTGGTGATCTGCGCTGTGGTCATGCCGGTCAATGCACTGGCCAATGCCTGCTATTTCACCATGCGCTCCGGAGGAAAGACCTTTATTACCTTCCTCTTTGACAGCGTGTATTTGTGGACGGTGATGATCCCCCTGGCTATTGTGTTGCAGAGCTTCACGGCGCTGACCATTGTGCCTATTTATTTCCTGTGTCAGTTTGCTGACATCGGCAAGGGGATTATCGGCCTGATCCTGATCCGCAAGGGTGTGTGGATCCAAAATATTGTAAGGGAGAAAACAACATGAGAACTCCCGAGTATTACAGAAAGCATAGCCCCGTACGGGTCTTCCTGTCCTATTTTAAGCCCCACAGAAGACTCTTTGCTTTGGACATGTTCTGCGCCCTGCTGGTATCTGTGGTGGATCTGGCCTTCCCCATGATCTCCCGTGAGGCGATGAACACCTATCTGCCGGAGGGGGCATTCCGAGCCTTCTTCACGGTTATGGGCATTTTCGCCATTGCCTATTTGCTCCGTGCGGTGCTGTATTTCATCATCTGCTATTGGGGACATACCTTCGGTATCCGTGTGGAAGCGGACATCCGCAAGGATCTGTTCCGCCACCTGCAATCTCTGGGCTATGATTTCTATGACAGAAACCGCACAGGTCAGCTCATGAGCCGCCTGACTACGGATCTCTTTGAGGTCACGGAGCTTGCACACCACGGCCCGGAGGATCTGATCATTTCTGTCCTGACCATTATCGGTGCTATGATCGTCATGTTCTCCATTGAGTGGCGGCTGGCACTGGTGGTCTGCGTGATCCTGCCCATTCTGCTGGTGGTAGTGATCCTCCGTCGGAGAAAGATGAGTGCCGTTTCCAAGAATGTGAAGGCCAAGACCGCCGCCATCAATGCGGACATCGAGTCCTCTCTTTCCGGCATCCGTACCGCTAAGGCCTTTGCCAATGAGGCAGTAGAGTTTGCCAAGTTCCATGCCGCAAATGAGCGTTTCAAGACCTCCAAGAGAGAATTCCACAAGGAAATGGGCTATTTCACGGGCTCTCTGGAATTCTTTATGACCCTCCTGTCTGTAGGTGTCATTACCGTAGGCGGCGCTCTCATTATGCGAGGAGAGATGGAAATGGTGGATCTGCTGACCTTTAGCCTGTACATTTCTACCTTCACCAGCCCTGTGCGGAAGCTGGTCAACTTTGCGGAAATGTTTGCCAACGGCTTTGCAGGTCTGGGTCGCTTTGTGGAGCTCATGGGCATGGAGCCCAAGCTGCAGGATGCGGAGAATGCAGAGACTCTGGACAATGTCCGTGGTGAGATCGTGGTGAAGGATGTGAGCTTTGCCTATGACGAGGAGAGCGAGGTTCTCAACTCCGTGTCCCTCCATGTGACGCCCGGTGAGACCATCGCCATCGTAGGACCCTCCGGTGGCGGCAAGAGTACCCTCTGCCGTTTGATCCCCCGTTTCTATGATGTGAGCGCCGGTTCTATCAGCATTGACGGCAAGGACATCCGCCAAGTGACGCAGGAATCCCTCCACCATGCCATTGGTGTGGTACAGCAGGATGTATTCCTTTTTGCCGACACCATTGGCAACAATATCCGCTACGGCAAGCCCGATGCCACTATGGAGGAGATCATTGCCGCCGCAAAGCGTGCAGAGATCTATGAGGATATCATGGCTATGCCCGAGGGCTTCGATACCTATGTAGGCGAACGGGGTACACTCCTCTCCGGCGGACAGAAGCAGAGAGTGTCCATCGCTCGAATTTTCCTGAAGAATCCCCCCATCCTGATCCTGGACGAGGCTACCAGTGCTTTGGACAGCGTGACGGAGGAGAAGATTCAGGGTGCTCTGGACGCCCTGGCTGTAGGCCGTACCACACTGATCATTGCCCACCGCCTTTCCACCATTCGCAGTGCCTCCAGGATCATCTCTGTTGCAGAGGGCGTGATTTGCGAAGAGGGGACACACGAGGAGCTCTTACGGCATAATGGCATGTATGCAGGCCTGTGGAGGACACAAAATCTCAAAAAAAGCTAAAAATATCGTTGAAAATGGAAAATAATCCTTGCTTTTCCCTTGAAAATATGATATAAAAATCATGATACTATCTTTGCAAGAACGCATTTTTTGCGTGAGCATAAATGAGAGGATGATTATTCGGTGAATAATTCTATGCGCCCGGAGACTGTGATCTCCTATTTCCGCATTCACGGAAATATGATCGAGTGCAAGGAGTTTGGCTCCGGACACATTAACGATACCTATAAGGTCGTTACCGATGACGGACATGTCTATGTCCTGCAGCGGATCAATAAGAACGTTTTTACAGATCCCATTGCGGTTATGGAGAATGTCAGCGCTGTGACAGATTTCCTCCGCAAGACTCTGAAGCTTCCCCGTGAGACTCTGCATTTTCTCCGTACCGATGACAATCTGCGGTACTACATAGATGAGAATGAGGATTGCTGGCGTTGCTACGAGTTCACAGACGGCATCTGTCTGGAGGCTCCGGAAACGGACGAGGATTTCTATGAGAGCGCCATCGCTTTCGGCCGTTTCCAGGAAATGCTCAGCACCTTCCCTGCAGAGACGCTCCACGAGACCATCCCCCTGTTCCACAATACGCCCAACCGCTACCGCATGTTTAAAGAAGCGGTGGAGAAGGATGCCGTGGGACGTGCCGCTTCCGTGGCAGAGGAGATCCGTTTTCTTCTGGAACGGGAGAAGGAAGCAGGGCTTATCTGTGATGCACTGGACAATGGAGATCTGCCTCTGCGTGTGACCCACAATGACACCAAGATCAACAATGTCCTTCTGGACTGCAAGACCCGCAAGGCTCTGTGCGTACTGGATCTGGATACCGTTATGCCCGGCTCTTCTCTGTATGACTATGGCGATTCCATCCGCTTCGGTGCCGCCACTGCTGCGGAGGATGAGAAGGATCTGGACAAGGTCACCATGAGCCTGAACCTTTTCCGTGTGTACACTGCCGGCTATCTGAAGGCCTGTAGCACCCTGACAGAGAAAGAAATTGCCATGCTGCCTGTGGGAGCTAAGATGATGACTCTGGAGGTTGCTGTCCGCTTCCTCACCGACTATCTGGATGGGGACAGGTACTTCAAGACCGCTTATCCCCAGCACAATCTGGACCGCGCCCGGACGCAGATAAAGTTAGTCTGGGATATGGAACAGAAGTGGGATCAGATGAATACCATTGTTGCGGAAGAGGCCGCCAAGAGATAAAAGAGAATAGACAAAACCTCTGCTCCTTATGGAGCAGAGGTTTTTGTTTTGTCCCTTTTCAACGATAAATTTATAGAAATCTCCAATTTTAGGAAAAAAGATAGACATTTGAAAAAAACAGAGGTAAAATTTTTAAGAGAAAAACAGATATCTATAGGAGGTTCTATGATGAGATATAAAAATGCTATGATCTATACGGAGGACTTCCGTTTTGTTCCCGGCAGCTTTGCGGTGGAGAATGGAAGGTTTGCTCAGGTTTTGACCGCAGAGGAAGAGGGGGCTGTTGACCTGCAGGGTGCCTATGTGATCCCCGGACTTATCGATGTCCATACCCACGGCAATTCCGGCGAGGACTTTTCTGACGGCAGTGCAGAGGGTCTGGAGAAGATGGCGAAGCACTATGCACAGTGCGGTGTTACCTCCTTTGCCCCTGCTTCCATGACTTTGGCCTATGAGACTCTGCACAAGGCCTTTGTGAATGCAAAGGAGTTTGTGGAGAAGGACATTCCCGGTGCCGCCGCCCTTAGAGGCATCCAGATGGAAGGCCCGTTCTTCTCTGAGAAGAAAAAGGGAGCGCAGAACGGAGAATTTCTCCGTGATCCCGACACGGATGCCTTCTCTAAGCTTTATGAGGCCAGCGGTGGCTTGATCGCCATTGCAGATGTGGCTCCGGAGCTTCCCGGCAGTCTGGAATTCATAGAGGCCGCAAGTAAGCTCTGCACCGTTTCTATCGCCCACACCGATGCGGAGTATGAGCAGGCTGTGGATGCGATCGGAGCAGGGGTGACCCATCTGACCCACGCCTTCAATGCCATGTCTCCCATCCATCATCGGAAGCCCGGTGTCATCACTGCCGCCGCTGAGGATGAGAGAGTCAGTGCTGAGATCATTTCCGACGGTATGCATGCCCATCCTGCCATTGTGCGTCTTGCATTCCGTCTCTTTGGGGCAGAGCGTATGGTGCTGGTTTCCGACAGCCTCCGCTGTTGCGGTATGCCCAACGGAGAGTATGAGCTGGGGGGACAGCCGGTGTTCCTGAAGGACGGTCTGGCACGCTTGGCAGACGGAACCATTGCAGGCTCTGCCATTGATGTGTATGAGTGTATGCTCCGTGCAGTTTCCTTCGGCATTCCCAAGGAGGATGCTGTCCGTGCCGCAACCTATAACCCCGCAAGACAGATCGGCGCATTGGAGCAGGTAGGCTCTATTGCGAATGGAAAGGTAGCAGATTTTGTCCTCTGTGACGAGAAGCTTCAAAGGAAAGCCGTCTACCTCAGAGGCGAATGCATCCGTCAGGAGAATTGAGCACAAAAGAAAATACCGCCACCGGTGCAAAACGCAGGATAGCGTTTTGCACCGGTATTTTTTTCGGAATAAAAACGGGGTCGATCCAAGTGGATCGACCCCTGAGGGATGCTATGGGATTACTGCATGAAGTATGCCAGTGCGGCATCGGAGTATGCCATGAGGGACTGGCAGAGGATCAGCAGGTCACCGGTCTTGTTATTGCCGTAGGTGTCCATGCTGTACTGGGTAGTTGCAGAGACCTGCTTGTTGCCTGCGTAAACGGCGGCGGAGACTACAGTGCGGAGCTCGGCGGCACGGAGGCCTGCGAAGTCGAAGGCATAGTAGTTCTTGGATGCGTTGTATACGGTGGCATCGGTCAGGGTCTCGGTAACGGTCTGGCCTTCCAGATTCTTATAGGTAACACGAACGCTGAGATCGGAGATGCTGCCACTGTACTTGGACAGATCAGCGATCAGGCGCAGGGTAACCTTGGAATCCAGGATCAGAGCCTTGCCTGCCCAGGTGACGGTGGCATTGCTCAGATCGTTCAGGGTGGTATTGGTGTTGCCGAATTCCACGCTGTTCAGATCGGTGAGCATTGCCTTGTGAGCTGCGGTCATGGAAGCATCGACCAGTGCATTGGTACGGTATGCCTTGAAGACCTGTGCCTTTGCACCGTAGCGGAGGAGCTCTGCGCAGAGGGTCTTCAGCTCAGTGCCGGCAGTTGCCTTGGCAAGCTGGTTGTAAGCATAGATGCCGATGCTGTAGCTGTCAACCTCGGAAGCGTAGGTCTTGCCGTCCTTAGAGGCATAGAGGGTTGCTTCGATGACATCGTTCATACGGACTGCGGTGAGGCCGTCCATAGTGAAGTAGTAGTAGCTGCCGTTGACAACGGGCTGGATGGTGATGATCTCAGTACCGGTCTTGGTGTTGCCCTCATAGGTGGGAACCTTGCACTCCAGATAGTAGTTGCTGTAACCGCTGAGAGCGGAGGTAGCAACAGCATAGTTGATGGAGATATCACTTGCAAGATTCAGGGAGTGGTTGATCTTCACGGAGAAGGTCTCAGGTGCTGCACCTTCGCCTACGGGCAGGAACTCTACATCGTAGTACTCGGTGCTGTTGGCGGTGACGTTGGTCAGGGCATAGCCGCCGAACTTGTTGGTGCTACCTGCACGGTAGACAAGGCCACGGGTGGTGGTAGCAGTGGAAGCAACTCTCCAGCTACCGTTGATGCCCTCGGTAATATTCCAGACGTAGGCATCGGTGGTGTTGGCCAGGTTGGTGGAGGAGTTGTACTTCAGATAGTTGCCATTGCCGTCGGAGATGGTCCAGCCGCCGTCCACGGAATCCAGAACGATGACATAGCCTTCTGCATCGGCTGCAGCGACCTTGCCACCGGTTACGGTGATCTCAGTGCCGTCGATCTTGCTTGCGAAGAGGTTGGACATTGCGTAGTATACACCGTCGATCTTAGCAGCGATGACATAGCGGCCTTCGGTCAGCTCGCCTGCGGGAACTTCAGGCTCTTCGGGAAGCTCGGGAGCTTCGGTATAGCCACAGTCGGGGCAGGTGTCGTTGCTCAGATCACAGTTCTCGGTAGCGCTGTAGTCGCAACGGGAGCAGGTGACCTTGTGAGTGCCGTTGTTGTTGGAGCTGTACTTGAAGTTGTGACCCAGAGCGGGGATGACCTGAGTGCTCAGGACTTCGCCGCAATCCTCACAGGTGACAACAGTTCTGCCTGCGGTGGTGCAGGTTGCGTCGGTGGTGGTAGTGGTGGTGTTCTCGTGAGTGCAGGGCAGCTCGGGAGCGACATCACCGTCAACGGGCAGGAATTCCACATCGAAGTACTCGGTGCTGTTTGCGGTGACATTGGTCAGAGCATAGCCGCCGAACTTGTTGGTGCTGCCTGCGCGGTAGACAAGACCACGGGTGGTGGTAGCGGCGGAAGCAACTCTCCATGTGCCGTTGATGCCCTCGGAAATGTTCCAAGTGTAGGCATCGGTGGTGTTGGCCAGGTTGGTGGAGGAGTTATACTTCAGGTAGTTGCCGTTGCCGTCGGAGATGGTCCAGCCGCCGTCCACGGAATCCAGAACGATGACATAGCCTTCTGCATCCTCTGCAGCGACCTTGCCACCGGTTACGGTGATCTCAGTGCCGTCGATCTTGCTTGCGAAGAGGTTGGACATGGCGTAGTATACGTCGCCAATCTTAGCAGCGATGACATAGCGGCCTTCGGTCAGCTCGCCTACGGGAACTTCAGGCTCTTCGGGAAGCTCAGGAGCTTCGGTATAGCCGCAGTCGGGGCAGGTGTCGTTGCTCAGGTCGCAGTTCTCGGTAGCGCTGTAGTCGCAACGAGAGCAGGTGACCTTATGAGTACCGTTGTTGTTAGAAGCGTACTTGAAATTATGGCCCAGTGCGGGGATGGTAGTGGTGCTGATGACCTCACCGCAATCGTCACAGGTGACAACGGTCTTACCGGCGGCGGTGCAGGTTGCATCGGTGGTGGTAGTGGTGGTGTTCTCGTGAGTGCAGGGCAGCTCGGGAGCGACATCACCGTCAACGGGCAACAGCTCTACATCGAAATACTCGGCACTGCCGGCGGTGCAGTTGGAGGTTGCATAGCCACCGAACTGGTTGTAAGTACCGGCTCTGAAGATCAGACCGCGACCGGTGGAGGTGGCGGAGGTGATGCGCCAGCTACCGTTCACACCGGCTGTGATGGTCCAGTTGTAGGCAGAGGTAGACTTGCCCAGGCTGGTGCCGGAGGAATACTTCAGGAAGCTGCCGTCAGCGCTCTCGATGGTCCAGTTGCCATCGGTAGCGGTCAGGGTGACCACATAGCCTTCTGCGTCGTCTGCGGCAACCTTGCCGTTGGTAACGGTGATGGGAGTGCCGTTGATCTTGCTTGCGAAGGTGTTGGACATTGCGTAGTAGACACCGTCAACATAAGCGGCGATGACATAGCGGCCGTCTTCCAGCTCTTCAACGGGAACGTCGGGAAGGTCGGGAGTCTCGGTGTAGCCACAGTTGGGGCAGGTGCCGTTGCTCAGGTCGCAGTTCTCGGTAGCGCTGTAGTCGCAACGAGAGCAGGTGACCTTATGGGTGCCGTTGTTGTTAGAAGCGTACTTGAAATTATGACCCAGTGCGGGGATGGTGGTGGTGCTGATGACCTTACCGCAATCGTCACAGGTCACAACGGTCTTGCCTGCGGTGGTGCAGGTTGCGTCGGTGGTGGTAGTGGTGGTATTTGCGTGGGTGCACTCTGCAGGAGCATCCTTCTTATACATATGCATGAGAGTGGTGCCTGTAGAGGTAGAGTCAGAAACGGCAAACAGGGGGTAGCCGTTCTCGCCTGTGGTGGAAATGTCATTTCGGAGAGCCAGATAGAGGCTACCGCTCTTTAGGGTGAAGCCCTTGGAAGAGGAGTTGTAGCTGCCTGTCCAGGTGGAAGCGTTGTCGTAGTACAGACCTACGCCGTCACTGCCGGAGTATGCATACAGACCGCCCTGATCGGTGCTCAGAGTCAGTCCGCCGGCATTGCCTGCCAGCTTGAACTCGAAAGCAGAAGCGGAGGCACTGTCACAGGAGATCCTGGAAGCGACAGAGCTCAGACCGACCTGAATACTCTGCATAACGGAGTAAGTACCATCCTGCGTGGTGGACAGGGCGTAGTAATTGCCATCTGCAACGGTGATGAGGATGTAGTCACCGGCGGTCAGATTGCTTGCGGAGGTGACCAGAGTATAGGTGTAGTTATCCACAGTACCGCCTTCATCGGGCTCAGTGGGCTCGGTGGGAGCTGTAGTGGGCTCGGTAGGCTCAGTGGGCTGAGAGGGCTCAGTGGGCTGAGTGGGCTCGGTGGGCTCGGTGGGCTCGGTGGGTTCACCGGTAACAGTACCGGAGGTCAGGCTCTTGGAGGCCTGGTTGGAAGCGTAGTCCAAAACCACGGGGACAATGTTGTTGCTTGCAAGACCGCTGACGTCGAAGACTGCGGTGCAGCTCTCACCCTTCTTGGTGGGGGAGAAGGTCTGGCTTGCGTGGATGGTCTGGCCGTCGGAGGACACCAGAGCGATGGCTGCCAGATACTGAGAGTCGGAAGCGGTAACGGAGACCAGCTTCTTGGAGGAGTCGTAGATAGCGCTGGTGATGGTGGGAGCGGTGGAGTCAACGGTGCAATCGAAGGTCAGAGCGTTGGTCTGCCAGGTATTGCTGCTTTCGCCATAGGGGAGCATAATATCGAAGCTGACGGTAACGACAGTGCCGGATGCAACGTAGGAGGTGGAGTTGGCAGACTTGGTGCCCTTCCAGTCGAAGCTGATGTGGGGGCTCCACTGGCTGTTTTCGTTGTCATAACGACCCTTGGGGATGTAGTCGCCGGTATCCTGGAGATAAATGGTGCCGGTGTTCTTATCCTTAACGGTCATTCTGATATAGCGAGCGTTACGGAGCAGGAAGGGGTAGACCATGAAGCCTGCAGCGTTACCGGAAGAGGAGTTGGCGCTGATGGCATTGTACTCAGGTCTGTAGACGGTATTTTCGTTGCCAACGTCGATGGGGTTACCGCCCAGATAGTTGACAGCAGTACCGCTGGAGTTGATGACGTAGATCTGGTTCATGTTGGTGTAGAAGGGACCGAACTTGCTGAGCAGTACATCAGCGGTGGTTGCCCCTGCCTCGGCCCAGGTCTGACCGTCGGCATAGATCTCGTGGTTCAGAGCATAGTTAGCCTGGAGCATATGGAAGGTGCTCAGGTTCTCCAGAGCGGGAGCCTGATTCCAGTTGCCGTAGAAGGCCAGGAAGGTAGCGTGGGTCTCCATATTGGCATTGCCCAGGGAAACGAAGCCTTCCACATAGGTGCCGTTGGGGAAATAGGTGTCGTAGTAATTCTTTGCCTCTGCATTCAGGGTAATGGTAACGGTGACGGTCTTGGTCTCCGTGGGCTTCAGGGTGATGGAGCTGACGGTAGAGCCGTTGACCTTATAGGTAACGGTAGCGTTGCCCTGAGTGCCTGCATACATGTGGCCACTGGACAGAGTGTTGGAATAGATGGTATCGCTAACCTGACCGATCTTGTCGTAGAGGATGTAAGCGTTGAACTGATCATAGGTAACGGTCTCGTAGCCGTCGTTGACCAGCTTCAGGCTCATGGTGTAGACACCGGTCTTGTTCTTGTCATCGCCCAGCTCCTGAATGGGATTGGAGATGTATGCGCCGTTGTTGAATACGTTGGAGGAATTGGCGCTGTTAGCAAGGCCGCCGCCCTGCTTACGGACAGAGTAGATGTAGTCTTCAGCATCGGACAGGATGATGCCGGTGGAGGCCATGAGGGCTACTGCCTTTTCCAGACTCTGGAGCTTGGTCATGGACTTGCGGCTGCCGCCGGAGGTGTTGCCTGCGATGCCGGTCTCACGGATGGCTTCCAGGAGGCAAGCGAAGGTGCCTGCTGCGCTGGGGCAAGCCATAGAGGTACCGCTCATGACTTCATAAGCGCTGTTGCCGGTGGGAACTGCGGAATAGACATTGCCACCGATGGAGCTGATGGTGGGGTCGATGGTCAGCATGGGAGAGGTGCCCCAGTTGGAGAAAGAGCACATCTGATATGCTTCGGGGTTCTCTACATAGGACTTGCCGGAGGGAGTGGACAGAGTTGCGGAAGAGGAAGCGGTGAGGAAGGCCTCTCTCATAGAAATGTCAACGGAAATAGCGGGAATGGCGAAGGGATCGATGGACATGGAGATCCGTCCCTCTTCGTTGTTGACAACGATGATGCCGATTGCGCCTGCGTTGGCGGCGAAGTCCATCTTTTCCTGGAAGGAGATCTCGCCACGGGAAACCACAACGATCTTGTTGCGGACATTGACGGAAGCGTAGTCAGCCTCAGCGCCCATAGCCAGATCGCTGCCATCGGCATTCTTCAGAACCACAACGGACTTGCTGGTGCCGCTGAAGGTCTGGAGCCAGCCGTGGGTGTTGTCCTGACAGCTATCGATGAAGAGGAAGGACTTGCCGTTGAAGGTCAGTGCATAGTCGGGGTAGTGGCTGTTCTGCACAGCGGCGATGGAGATGTTGCCTTCGTAAGCGGCGGGGGAAGCGATGGTGCCGTAGTCGGTGTAATCGGTGCCGATGAAGCCGACGGAGGAGAACTGAGCCATAGAGAACTCGTTACCTGCGGCTACGCACATCACGATACCGGCCTGCTCCATACGCTTATAGATGTTGCCGAAAACGGAGCTTTCCAAACTGCTGTCGTAGGTGAAGCCGTTCTGTGCGCCGATGGACATGTTGACAACGTCAACACCCAGGGTGTAAGCATCTTCCAGAGCGGAGAAGTAGATGTCGGAGCTGGTGCCGCCGCCGGCATCCTGGAAGATCTTCATGGCGACCAGCTGTGCAGCGGGAGCGCCGCCGGACATGATGACACCGCCATCGGAACTGGCAGAGTAGCCAACTGCAGTACCGGCAACGTGAGTGCCGTGGCCGTTGTTGTCAGCTACGTTGTTATCCTTGTCAGCATAGTCATAAGCGAAGGGAACCTTCTGGCTCAGGTACTTTGCATTGACAGAGACCTTGTTTACAGCACTGGAGGTCAGGGTGGAGGTCAGGGGCATACCGCTGTAGACCTTGAAGGCCTCGTGAGTGGTGTGCAGACCGGTGTCCAGAACCGCAACAACGATGCCCTGACCGGTGTAGCCGTTTTGGTTCATAACAGCGTTGCCGATCATCTGGTTGGCATAGTTGTTCTGGGGCTTTTCCAGAACGGGCTCTGCATAGTGGTTGGCAATGTAGACAGCGGAAACACCGTCGATCTTGGCGATGTTTTCCAGCTCGCCGTAAGCCACATCACAGCTAAAGCCGTTGAGGAGGGTGGTGAACTCGAAGGCAGGCTCGAAGGGCATAGTCATTGCCTTGCGAACAGCTGCGTGCTCCTTGTTCAGGCGCAGACGGTAAGCGGATTTCTCGGCAGGAGTGCCTTCGATGTCAGCTTCCGGAGCGCTTTCCAGAATGACGATGGCACGGACGATGTCCGTGTCGGCGTACTTGTGGGTGTTGCTTTCCTTGAACTCTTTGCTCAAGGCACCCAGGTTCAGTGCGGTGGGTTGTGCTTCCTCAGCTTCGGCAATATCCGTGACCACTGCTGCACTTGCCATACCCAGGCAAGAGAGCATAACGGACAGAGCCAGAAGCAGAGCCAGCACGGAGCGGAATTTCTTCATGGTATCTCTCCTTATGAAATATTTGAGCACGTTTCTGAAAAAACGAGGCTCTTTTTTCAGTATACCAGAAATTTCTCTTACTGTCTATAGATAGTTGAAATATTATAGATAAATTTTACATAGAATCACAGAATCTTACAAATTTCATTGACAGAATCGGCCAAAGAATGATATATTAAACCAAGGTAGAGAAAAAAGCATAGCTTGCATTTTTACTATGATTTTAAGTGGAAAGGAATAGCGTTTTATGAAACGGTGGATCTGTATCTGTATGGTGCTTTCGGTGTTGCTCTCTCTCTTCGGAGGCACAGCCGGGGGCGCTTCGGCTAAGTGGGCGGAAACCTATGAAGAAAAGGAATTGCAGGAGGAATTGACCACTCGGGGGATCACTGCGAGCAGTGTCTCCGTGCCTGCGTATTCCGGGGGTAGCTCTTCCGGTTGGATGAGCTATGATTGCGGTGAGACGGTGACATTCCATGATACGGGAGTGACCAGCAAAATGCGTATCGTCACAGGAACAAGCGCCTCGCAGTTTAACAGCTACTGCAGCAAGCTCACAAGCAGTGGCTATACACGGGTGTACAACAAAACCGTCCCTGCCCAAAGCGGTAGCAATCTGTACGGAAAGTTCCTGTACAAGGACGGTAGTCACAGCATCTATACCTATTTTACGGCGGCCTACAGCCAGACCAGGATCATTGTGGACACCCAGAACCATACAGTAGAGGGCTTCCGCTATGACGGCACGGGAAAGCTGCCTGTGGAGGTCTATATGTATTCTATCTCCACAGAGGAAAGCGGATGGGGACTCACAGACAGTCGCCGTGTCCAGTATTTGGACAATGCGGGGTCAATGTACATCATCCGCATGCCGGACAACAGCCTGTATATCCAGGACGGTGGTAGCCACAACCAGATGAGCGAACGGGCCATGAAGGATATGTATGACTTCTGCCGTAAAATTACGGCGATCCCTGAGGGGCAACGAATGATCATCAGTGCCTGGTCCATCAGCCACGGAGATACAGACCATTATCGGGGCTTTACCCGTTTTATACAGGCATATCATAAGGACTTTGACCTGAAAAATGTGATCTACAATTTTGATATCGATAACGGTACCTCCTATCATTTCCGTCGAGTCACCAGACATTTTCCCAATGTGCGCTATTATAAGCCCCATACGGGAGAACGCTTCAGCATTGCCGGGGTGAATTTTGATGTGCTGTATACCACAGAGGACCGTTACAGCCCCAGCGCAAGCAACACCTTGACCCCTCATGACAGTAGCTGTATTGCCGCAGATTACCTGAACTATAACAACACCTCTACAGTATTCAAAATGAGCTTTGACGGAAAGACGATGATCCTGTCAGGTGATATTTTCAAGGCAGATGCCATTTTGATGAAGATGTATCCGGCCTCTTACCTCAAGGCCGATGTGCTTCAGATCCCTCATCATGGATTTGACAATCACACGACCCTTGCCAAGACCGTGGCACCGCAGATCATCTTCCTGAACCAGATCCAATCGGCGGTTCTCAACAGGGAGCGGCTGTACAACAATGATGCAGGCTGGCGAGCCTATGCCAAGGAGATCTATTACGGCGGTACGGAGATCGTGGGCTACAGGGCAGACAAGGGAATATTCTACCGCCAAGCCTTTGGAAAACCCATTGAAACACTGGGCTGGTCTGCCGTTATTTATCACATTGAGGACAGAAACTATCAGGACAATGTGGCATCCGTGAAAGACCCGGAGCCCTACTATCGCTATACCCGTGTCAGAGAGCTGACCACCGCAGAGCGAGCTTATATTATTGTAGATGACAAGCTGAATAAGGTGCTGGCCTATGATAACGGTACAGGCGGTGTGGCAAGTGTTGTCCCCTCCTTGTATGATGGGGAGCATTTCTATTTCTCTTCCTCCCGTAGATATTTGGTCAACTGGCTCATCAGCGCCCGTTCTACGGTGGCCAATGCAGATGCGGCGGTAACAGGCTCTACCACCTATCATGGCGGTGTTCCCATTCGGAAGGGAAGCGGAGACTATTGGGGCAGTGGCAGTAAGAATTCCGGCATCTATCTGGGTATGGCAAGCAGCTACAGCGCAGTGGGGCTCCACGGTGCCTGGTCACCCTTCAGCAGCCAGCTTTATGCCGAGAGCAAGGCTACCTGGGTGGATGCTATGGCAGACGGCACCTTCCTCATTTATCGCCACGGCAACGGCACCTATTACCCCCTGTATCGGGACGGTGATGCTACAAGCGAGAAGGGCTGGGGTTGTACCAAGCTCACCAAGGCACAGGTCAACAGCAGACTGGACAACCTCCGTCTGCGGCTGTATGTGTATGAGCAGACCCCCTCGGATATGTATGTTTCCTGGTCAGGCCATCAGGACTTCTATATGGAGAAGGGTGTCCCACGGAAGGATCTGTTGGGGCATATTTCCTCGGATATTCGGGTCAGATATTCCTTCACAAAGTTTGGTGGTACGGGAGAGCTTCCCTATGACGCAAACTATGAGGCCAACGGTGCAAAGACCCGTGGAACCTATTGGCTGGAATTCACCAAGACCTATGCCCCCAATACGGTAGGGGATTATCCGGTGCAGATCAAATATACCAATGCCGCAGGTGCAACCCTGACCGTAGGCAGTTTGACCGTTCACGTATACGAACGGAGCATTGCACAGACTCCGGAGCTACAGCAGTTGTATTTCGGCTTCTCCGATACCGATGCAGACCGAGAGCGCTATGAGCGAAACGGCCAGTACAGTGAGGTAAATTTTGACGGTAGCGACCGCTGGAAGGTCACCGAGGACGATGCGGATCTGGGTACAAGCACCTACTTTGCGCCTGTGGTGGATCAGACAGAGGGAACGCTGACGGCGGTTATCCGCAACAAGAGCAGTAGCAATCGGGCGGTCTATATCCAACCCTTTGCCCCGACCCTTTATCCCCTGAATTACAACCCTGCCTATGCCCAGACCGTGCAGATCCGTCTGAAGATGGAGAATCTGAAGGCCTGTCCGGGACAAGATCCCTTCTTCCGCCTGTGGTATTACAAAGGCAGTGATAATTTGCGGAAATATGATAGGAATGTGCTGTTGGGGAAGAATTTTGTCTCTGACGGAGAATATGTGACATTCCGCTTTGACCTCTATTCCGCTTCGGAGATCACAACTCTGCCTGCAGGAGGCTCTAAGCCGGATACGACCTTTGCAAAGGCAGGAAAGATCAGCGGTCTGCGTTTGGGCTTCCACGGCCTTGTGCTGAATGACAGCTCCAAGGAGGGGAAGATCACTCTGGACTATTTCTACATCGGCCCTAAGGCCTATGCGCCCAGAGATCAGGTCACTGTGACCTTCACTGCAGAGGACGGCAGTATCCTTCAGCAGGAGCAGGTGGATATCGGACAGGCCGCTGTCTTCCATGGCACTGTGGGCAATAAGGAAAGTGTTCCGGAAGGACACTACATTTTCTCCCACTGGGTCAACGAGGCGGGAGAAAGGGTGGATCTTAGCTCTGTGACAGAGGATCTGGTGCTTTCTCCTTCCTACAGGATGGAGCCTCACAGCTACGGTGACCCTGAACCGCTGGACAAGGAACAGCACAGACAGCTCTGTCCTTGCGGCTACAGTCTGGACTCGGCTCATCACTGGGACAGCGGAGAGCTGATCTCCCATCCCTGCACACAGGACGGTGTGACCCGATATACCTGTACCGATTGCGGAGAGACCCGGGACAGCATTATCCCAATGACAGGACACAGGATCGTTACAAGACCGGGGAGGGAGCCTACCTGCACTCAGGGAGGCTTTACGGCAGAAGAGAGCTGTTCCGTATGCGGCGAGCTGTTGCAGAGCGCTGAGCCTCTTCCTGCATTAGGTCACAGCCCCACAGTGGAAGCCGGGACACCTGCTACCTGTGTCAGCTCCGGTCTGACGGATCTGATCTACTGCGACGTGTGCGATCAGGTACTGACTCAACAGAAGATCATCCCTCGGTTGGGTCATGACTATAGATACAGCGACAGACAAGACGGAACGCACCAGGCCACCTGTACCCGTTGCGATCAGAGTATCACACAGGAGCATAGCTTCACGGAGGGGCAGTGCATCTGCGGTGCGGAGCAGTGGACAGAGGATCCGCTCATCAAGATCAATCATACGCTGAATCTGGCCAGCGATATTTCTGTGAATTTTGCAGTGGCAAAGGAGCTTCTGGCAGAGTACGAGCTGAGTACGGTGTACCTGCTTTGTACCAGAGATGTGTATTCCGGAAACGGGAAGGTCGGAACGGTAAGGGAAAAGCTTCTTCCTGTGGAGCAGGGGAATTATTACTACTTCACCCTGTCGGGCTTGACGGCAGTGCAAATGAATGATGGATTGCAGGCGGTGCTCTACGGCTATAAGGCAGGACGGGCATTCCGATCCCCAACGGATGAATATAGCATCGCCCAATATGCCTACTCCCGTCTGGAACACAAGGGCTCTTCACCGGAGCTGAAAACCCTGTGTGCGGATCTCCTGCGTTACGGTACGGCGGCGCAGGTCTATAAGTCCTACCGCACAGACGCTCCGGCAGACGGTGCCATGACAGAGGAACAGAGACAATGGCTCAGTGATGCCGATGCAGTGGCATTCGGCAGTACCAACGAGCTGCTCAATGACATGGAGGGAGCTACGGTTTCCTGGATCGGCAGGGCGCTGAATTTGGAAAGCAAGGTTGCGGTGCGGATGATTTTCAGCACAGCCGCCTACACAGGAGAGCTGTCCGACCTGAGCCTGCGTGTGAGCTACCGTGATATTACGGGAACGGTGCAAACAGCGGTGATCACGGAGGCAGAGGTATATAATGAGGAGAAGCAGTACTATGCCTTCACCTTTGACAGCTTCCGAGCCGCAGAGCTTCGGACGGTGCTGTCTGCTCAAATCTACTGCGGAGACAGCCCTGTTTCCTGCACGCTCCAATACAGCGCCGACACCTACGGTGTAGGAAAAACAGGCAATCTGGGCGCTCTGTGCAGAATGCTCTTCGCCTACTCGGACAGCGCAAGGAACTACTTCCTGTCCTAAAGCGACTATATAAGGTTTGCTGAATCAGTTCCCCTTGGGGCTTATTCTCCACAGCCATGCTGTGGAGACCTATAAAAACGGCTTTATCCGCCGTTTTTATAGGCTTTATACTTATTTCTAAGAAAACGGTTTTCAAACCATTTTATCAAGAAACAGTATTATACACAGAAAAAGCTGTCTCAAAATGACAGATTTCCTTTCATATTTGACCTCCTAATAAAAAATGCTAAAATTATCCGGAATATCGGTCCCTGAAAAAGCTTCAGCTTAAGTAAGGTATACCGATATTCCGGATAAATTTCAATATTTTGCGTGGAAATTACAAAATATAAAGTGTTTTTTGACTAAAAATGCTTTAGAATGTGCCGAAATTTATGCTACTTGTTACTTGTTTCGGAGCAGGTGGGGATAGGGGCGCTGAGGACGGCATCGGCAGGGATGTCGTGGGCCTCGCATTCCAGTACGGGAAGGAGCTGGAAGGAAAAGCACAGGGCAATCGTGGGGTGGGGCTCCTTGCTGAGGAAGCGATCATAGAAGCCGCCACCATAGCCCAAACGGTGACCTTGGGGATCGAAGGCAAGGCCGGGCAGGAGAACCAGCGCAGAGGGATCGTGGGCTTCCTCTGCCTCCACAGGCTCGGGAATGTCCTTGTAGCCCGGGGCAATGACCGTGTTCTCTGTGATGAGGAAGAAGCGCATTTCCTCCCCAACGATCTTGGGAACAGCGACCTGTTTGCCATCTGTCCATGCACGACGGATGATCTGATCTGTCCGCACCTCCTGATTGTAGCTTAGATAGACATAGATGCTTCCGGCCTGCCGATACAGGGGGTGGGAGCAGAACTGCTCGGTCAAGGCATGGGAGGCTTCTTGGATCTGCTCTTCGGTGAGAGCCTCCTTTTGCAGGCGGATCTCTTTCCGCAATTGGGATTTATTCATGGCTTTCTTCCTCCTCCGGGGGATCTAAGGGAAGGTCAAGGAGATCCTCTGTGGAAAATTCTTCGAGCAACAGCTCCTCCTCTACGGGAGCTTCGGGGATCACGTCAGGCACAAGAACGGGATTCTTCCGCAGAAGATACCACAGAATACCGAAGGCAATGGCAGAGGCCAGAGAGATCAGCGTACCGACCTTCAGTCCGGGAGCGTTGAACTTCATCTCGATGATGTGGAAGCCCTCGTCCAAGGGGAAGCTGATGACAGAGTCTGTGAGCATGACATCATTGAGGGAGGGGTCATAGGTTTCTGCCAGAGGAACCTCTTCGCCGTCTACATAGGCTGTCCAGCCGGGCTCGTAGGGGATGGAGGAGTAGAACAGCCCCTTCTTCTGCACATCCACAGTGCCGCAGAGGTAGGTGTCGTCTGCCTCCGTCAGCTGCCAGGTCTCGTCAGACAGGGTATTCATACCTAAGGCATAGATCTCCTCGTTCTGCATGGCAACGTCCAAGGTGATGGTACCGGAGTCGTTGCTCTTGGCCTTGAAGGTGAAGCGGATCTCGTCTCCTGCTTCCACATCGCCTACGTTCAGGAGGGTGCGTACCTTGGCGGCACGGTTGATGACCTCCAGACCGTTGCGGAGAACTCTCACATTATCTGCACCGGGCATGTGGACAAAGGCCAGAAGCAGGCCGGATTCCTCGATCTCATAGTCGATGGAGAATTCCGCAGTGCTCTTGCTCTTGGGCTTCTCGAAACGGAAGCTGGTGCGGTTGGTGGACTTGGTGATGGTGCATTCCTCGTCTGCTGCCATGCCCACAAAGTCCAGATGGCGATAGAGCCGATCTTGGATGCCGGTGGCAAGGGTGAAGATCTCCTCCTGATCCAGCAGGGCATTTTTCTGGGCGGCTCTGGATTGGTAGCTTGCAAGATTGCTGTCTGTCATGAAGCCCAGACCAAGGTAGCTTTCGTTTTTCAGTAGCTTGCTGTTGCCGGAGGCGGCGACAAAGCTGTTGTGGGAGGTCAGGTGATCTCCGTCCCGATCCAGAATATATTTGAGACCGGCTAAGGTATTGGCGAAGGGAGAGCCCTCATAATAGGCATAGCGGTTACTCTCCGGCCAGGCGGCAAAGCCCAGAGCACGGGAGAAGCGGTTGAAGTTCACGTTGGCAGAGGAGTTAAAGACACTGAGACCGTAGTAGTTGTTGAGTGCGCCATCGTTCAGGGTCTGGGTATTGGTGACCTCTGTGCGGTAGTACAGGTCGTGATCGATGTCATCGGCATATTCCAAGAGAGCCTGTACATATTCTCCCTCCTTGGGATAGCCGTTGTGGGAGCTGGTGCCGACCTTCTTCACACCCAGGGCACAGGACAGGATCATTTCACACAGGATCACAAAGCACAGGAAGATACGGGCATAGTTGACTCTGTGGTTCCGTCCCTTTTCCTTCTGTCCGTAGAAGCAGAAGAAGGCAATGCCACAGGCCAGAACCGCGGAGGTGGACAGGATGACCTCTGTAGGCATGTCCTCGGTGAACCAGGCGCTGACACCGAAGAGGGCGGAGAAGGGAATGATCAGCGCCAGCTTCCAGTACTTGAA
Source organism: Oscillospiraceae bacterium (assembly GCA_017391305.1). Classification (GTDB taxonomy): domain Bacteria; phylum Bacillota; class Clostridia; order Oscillospirales; family Oscillospiraceae; genus JAZOXB01. The sequence goes on from JAFOZC010000037.1 coordinate 24,157, forward strand.
GTTCTCCATCAGGCTGAAGGCACGGTAGGACATGCACACCAGCACGAAGGGAACCAGGAAGCTGAAACGGTAGGGCAGCATATTGGGGAAGTGGAAGCCATGCCAAGTATAGTCCAGAATGCGGAAAATGAAGCTAAAGACCAGGAACAGCAGAAGGAAGAGGGAAACGAGCTTTTCCCGAAGCTTAATCTTGCCGTTGCAGAAGTAGAACACAGACAGGATCACAGCGGTAAAGCCGCAGAATACATTGGGAAGACCTTCCATGCTGGCAGGCTCATAGCCGGGGAGAAGTCTGCTGAAGACCTGCTGCAGGGCAGGCAGGAGCTGGGGCAGAACCTTTTCCTTCAGGGTACCCATAAAGCCCAGGGTCATGGTGTCACCGTTGAAGCGTTCCGGCAGGTTCATAGCCAGAAGGTTCACGTCGGTATTCTTGGCGGAATAGGTATACTGCATAGCAGTGAGGGTGGGAAGGAGCAGAACGGCGGCCAGACCTGCGCCCAATACCGTACATACCCCAATGCGGAAGAAGCGCCGCAGGAAGTTGCCGAAGCCGTTCCAACAGGCAATGCAGTAGCCGAAGAAGCTCAGCAGTACAAAAATACAGCAGAAGAAGGCAACGTAGTAGTTGCTCCACAGGCACAGTGCAAGGGACAGGGTATACATGCGGAAGCGACCGTCTCGAAGCAGGCAGATCATCCCTGCCATAAGCAGAGGCAGGACAGCGAAGGCATCCAACCACATGATGTTCCAATAATAGGCCGCCGCCCAGGAGCACAGGGCATACATTAGGGAGAAGAATGCCATAGCACATTCATTCTTCTGATAAGCGGTGCGGAGGAAGAAGGCAAAGAAGAAGCCTGCGAAAGAGATCTTCAGCACCGTCATCAGGGTGAAGAACTCTCGCATGTATTCAAGGGGACAGAGCACCGACAGCAGGTTCAAGGGGCTTGCCACATAGTAGGCATAGAGGGAAACGTAGTTAGAACCCATGCCCACATTGCGGATATACTCAAAAGAACCGCCGTGGAGGAGCTTGTCCCGTAGGGTCAGCAGGAAGGGATAATACTGATGCCAGCCGTCAGAGGCCAGGATCTGACGCTCTCCGAAGGGGAAGACCCCCGCAACGATGAAGCTGATGCTGAAAATCAGGAAGGGTAGGAAAAAGGACAGAAGCTGTGGTAATCTGGCTTCGACCTCTTTCCGCAGAGGGGATTTCTCGAGTTTCATGAGTTGCCTCCTTTTGTATTAACAGAAAATTGCGGATACTCTATTATTATATCTCATTTTCTCCGGAAAAGAAAGTCTTTTCGGAAAAAAACGCTGTTTTTGGGAAATTTATCAAAAATAGAAAATATTGTGGTTACCCTCTTGATTTTACCACAATATATAGTATAATAGGAGAGAAATAAAGATAGGAGGATGAAATCGTGAAAATTATTAAGAGAAACGGAGCGGAAGAGCTCTTTCATATTGAGAAAATCGAGACCGCCATTGCCAAGGCCAATCAGGTCGTAGAGGAGGCGGCACGGATGACCCCCTTGCAGATCAAGCGCATTTCCGAGAGCGTGGAGATCCGTTGCAAGGAGATGAACCGCAGTCTGTCTGTGGAGGAGATTCAGGATCTGGTAGAAGCCCAGATCATGGCACACGGAGCCTTTGAGGTGGCGAAGAAGTACATTACCTATCGCTACACCCGTGAGCTGGTTCGCAGATCCAATACCACAGACGATCGCATCCTGACCCTCATTGAGTCCAATAATGAGGAGGTCAAGCAGGAGAATGCCAACAAGAATCCCACGGTCAATGCAGTACAGCGGGACTATATGGCAGGGGAGGTGTCCAAGGATATCACCCGTCGGATCTTGCTTCCCCGTGATATCGTAGAGGCTCACGAGGCAGGGATCATCCACTTCCATGATGCAGACTATTATGCCCAGCACATGCACAACTGCGATCTGGTGAATCTGGAGGATATGTTGCAGAACGGTACGGTCATTTCCGGCACTTTGATCGAGAAGCCCCATTCCTTCTCCACCGCCTGCAATATTGCCACACAGATCATTGCTCAGGTGGCCTCCAACCAGTACGGCGGACAGTCGATCTCTCTGACCCATTTAGCTCCCTTTGTAGAGGTCAGCCGCCGGAAGATCCGCAAATCCGTAATGGAGGAATTTGCAGATCTCGGCATAGAGATCTCGGAGGACAAGCTTCATAAAATTGTGGAGGATCGTCTTTTGGAGGAGATCCGCCGAGGGGTGCAGACCATCCAATATCAGGTAGTGACCCTCATGACCACCAACGGACAAGCTCCCTTTATTACGGTGTTTATGTATCTCAACGAAGCCCGTGACGAACAGGAGAAGGCAGACCTTGCCATTATCATAGAGGAAACCCTTCGCCAGCGCTATCAGGGTGTTAAGAATGAGAAGGGTGTCTGGATCACCCCTGCCTTCCCGAAGCTCATCTATGTGCTGGAGGAGGACAATATTCATGAGGACTCCAAATACTTCTATCTGACCCGTTTGGCGGCAGAGTGTACCGCCCGTCGCATGGTTCCCGACTATATTTCCGAGAAGAAAATGTTGGAATTAAAGGTAGACAAAAACGGCGAGGGTCACTGCTATACCTGCATGGGCTGCCGTAGCTTCTTGACCCCCTATGTGGATGAGAATGGCAAGGCTAAGTACTACGGCCGTTTTAATCAGGGTGTCGTTACGATCAATCTGGTAGACATTGCCCTGTCCTCCGGCAAGGATATGGAGAAGTTTTGGCGCATCTTCGATGAGCGCCTGGACCTGTGCTATCGGGCTCTCATGTGCCGTCACAACCGCCTGAAGGGAACACTTTCCGATGCGGCTCCCATTCTGTGGCAGTACGGCGCTTTGGCAAGATTAGAGAAGGGAGAAGCCATTGACAAGCTTCTTTACGGCGGCTATTCCACAATTTCTCTGGGATACGCAGGCCTCTATGAATGTGTCAAATATATGACAGGCAAGTCCCATACCGATCCTGCCGCCACCCCCTTTGCTTTGGAGGTCATGAGATACCTGAATGCCGCCTGTGCCGGTTGGAAGAAGAAGCACAACATGGATTTCAGCCTTTACGGTACTCCTCTGGAATCCACTACCTATAAATTTGCCAAGGCTCTGCAACAGCGCTTCGGCATCGTCCCCGGAGTCACGGACAAGAGCTATATCACCAATTCCTATCACATCCATGTGACGGAAGAGATCAATGCCTTTGAGAAGCTGGCCTTTGAGTCACAGTTCCAGGCGCTGTCTCCCGGCGGTGCGATCAGCTATGTCGAGGTGCCGGATATGCAGAACAACATTGATGCGGTTCTGGAGCTGATGAAGTTTATCTACAATAATATTATGTATGCAGAGCTGAATACAAAGTCCGATTACTGTCAGGAATGCGGCTATGACGGAGAGATCGCCGTCACAGAGCGGGATGGCAAGCTGATGTGGGTCTGTCCCAACTGCGGTAACGCAGATCAGAGCAAGATGAATGTTGCCCGTCGTACCTGCGGTTACATCGGCACCCAATACTGGAATCAGGGCAGGACGCAGGAGATCCGTGAACGGGTCCTCCACCTCTGATCCCCGAGGGACAAAGTCCCGGTTGCCCAAAGGCGTTCCCCTTGCCGACCAAGGACGGAGGCTGTGGCAGAATGCTCGGAAGGCACATATCACAGAAGGAAAGACGGGAGGACGCTTGCGGTGGACCGTGTAATAGAAATTACGAATTTTTCAGATCTGGCATTGGATGTTTATGCCCGAAGGACGGAGGCACAGCTACTGAATCGGGAGCATCCGGAGGAAGGGATCTTTATTGCAGAGAGTCCCAAGGTCATTGAGCGGGCTCTGGACGGTGGCTATGAGGCCCTGTCCTTTCTGGTGGAGCGGAAGCATATCGGGGGAGAAGCCGCTCCCGTTCTGGCACGCTGTCCTGAGACAGCGGTATATACCGCAGAGTTTGATGTTCTGACCCAACTGACAGGCTTCGGCCTGACCAGAGGGATGCTCTGTGCTATGAGACGGAAGGCCCTTCCTACAGTGGAGGCCATCTGTACACCGGCAAAACGGATCGCAATTTTAGAGAATGTGGTCAACCCCACCAATGTGGGAGCGATCATCCGTTCTGCGGCGGCACTCAATATGGATGCCCTCCTCCTGACTCCGGCTTGCTCCGATCCCCTGTATCGCAGAGCCATCCGTGTCAGCATGGGAACGGTCTTCCAGATCCCTTGGACCTTCTACGATCCCCAAACCCAGGGCGAGAGTCTGAGAAAGCTGGGCTTCAAAACCGTGGCTATGGCACTGCGTGAGGACTCTCTGTCCCTGAGAGACCCACGGCTGAAGCGGGAGGAACGCTTAGCCGTGATCCTTGGGACGGAGGGAGAGGGGCTTGCAGATCTGACGATTTCCGACAGCGACTATACTGTCCGCATTCCCATGTCCCATGGTGTGGACTCTCTCAACGTGGCCTCCGCCGCCGCGGTAGCCTTCTGGGAGCTGACCGACCCTGCGGTATAACAGTAGAGCCCTTGTATCATAACCCAAGGCCCTTCCCGTCCTTGTGTAAAGAACGGGAAGGGCTTTGACTTATGCAATGTCTGCTGAATAAATCGCTCTTATTCTCCACAGCAATGCTGTGAGGATGTATCAAAAGGGCTATATTCAGCCCTTTTGATGGGTTTGCAGACATTATCTATCACTCTTTGGAGGATACGCTTGTGACGAAGAGAGAAATGGAACTGATTTTGGAAAAACAGCGAGCCTTTTACCGTAGCGGCAGGACGATCCCTGTGAAATTCCGTATGGAACAGCTTAGAAGGCTCTACCACGGCATCAGGAAATATGAGAAAGCCATTTGCTGTGCCTTAGAGAAGGATCTGGGGAAAAGTGCCTACGAAGCATATTTGTGCGAGATCGGTATCTGCCTGTCGGAGCTTTCTTGGCTCATGAGACATCTCAAGGCTTTTGTGAGGAGGAAGAGACGCCCCTGTGCTTTGGCACAGCTTCCGGGTCGTTGTTACACCCAGGCAGTGCCTTACGGCAATGTGCTGATCATGAGCCCTTGGAATTATCCTCTGCTTCTGGCTCTGGAGCCATTGGCAGATGCCCTTGCCGCCGGGAATACGGCGATCCTGAAGCCCAGCGCCTACAGCCCGGCCACAAGCGCTGTCATCGCAAGGCTGATAGGGGAGCTGTTCGAGCCGGAATATGTGGCAGTGGTCACAGGAGGTCGGGAGGAAAACACCGCCCTTTTGGAGGGGAAATTCGATATGGTTTTCTTCACCGGCAGTCAGACCGTGGGGAAGGAGGTCCTTCGTCACTGTGCAGAGCATTTGACCCCGGCGGTGTTGGAGCTTGGAGGAAAGAGCCCCTGTATCATAGACGAGACAGCCGATATAGACCTTGCGGCAAGACGGATCGTTTTCGGCAAATTCCTCAACTGCGGACAAACCTGTGTGGCACCGGATCACATTCTCTGCCACAGCGATATTAAGGAAAGACTTCTTACAAAAATCGGAGAGGAGATCACAAAACAGTTTGGGGAAAATCCTCTGGAAAATCCGAATTACGGCAAAATCATCAGCCCCAAGCACTATGACAGACTCTGCGCCCTCATAGAGGACAGCAAGGTGGTTCTGGGGGGACAGCGAGACCCTGCGGCTCTGCGGATCGCTCCCACGGTGATGGATGGGGTGAGTCGGGAGGATCCCGTTATGGGAGAGGAGATTTTCGGCCCCATTCTCCCCATCCTGACCTTTCATTCCTTCGATGCCGTACTACAGGAGCAGAAGGAGAAGGATAAGCCTCTTGCCCTGTACCTGTTCTCAAAGGATCGGGGACGGATTCGGCAGGTCACCGAGGAGCTGTCCTATGGCGGAGGCTGTATCAACGATGTGGTTCTTCACTTGGCTTCCTCCGATCTGGCATTCGGCGGAGTGGGGGAAAGCGGCATGGGCAGCTATCACGGACAGGCCGGTTTGGAGGCCTTCTCCCACAAGAAATCCCTTCTCCGAAGAAACAGCTCCCTTGACCTTCCCATGCGCTACCAACCTTACAAAACCCCTCTTTACACCAAGCTCCTGCGCCTTTTCCTGAGATAGGGCGCACAGAACGACACAACGACATGGCATCGATGTTTGGGCAGAGGTGATTTTGTCACAGAAAAATTTGGGGATTTGGGGTATCATAAAGGCAGAAAAAACAAGGAGGTAGTTAGTATGAGACTGAAGAATAAAGTAGCTGTGATCACCGGCGGCAGTCGAGGGATCGGCTATGCTACGGCAGAGCGTTTTTTGGAGGAAGGGGCGACGGTGATCCTCACTGCCAGCACCGGGGAGAATGCACAGAAGGCCGCAGAGAAATTGCGTCAGAAGTATCCCAACCGTGAGATCCTGGGTATCAGCCCCGACTTGACAAATGGGGAAGAGGTGCGCAGGTCTATGGGAGAGGTCTTGGCACGTTTCGGCAGGATCGATATTCTGGTGAACAATGCAGGCATTTCCGAAAGCACTGCCTTTACGGATTATACGGAGGAGCTTTATGACAAGGTCATGGATCTGAATGTGAAGGCGGTCTACCATGCCACACAGGCGGTGATCCCCTCTATGATCCAAAGGGGAGAAGGGGTCATTCTTTCCACCTCCTCGATGGTCGGTCTTACGGGACAGCCCAAGGGCTTTGCCTATCCTGCTTCCAAGTTTGCGGTCAACGGCATGACCCTGTCTCTGGCAAGGGAGCTTGGCCCTAAGGGGATCCGTGTGAACGCAGTAGCCCCCGGCATTACGGAAACGGACATGATGCGTGCTGTTCCCCGGGAAGTCCTCGCACCCCTTGCCGCCTCTGTTCCCCTCAAACGCCTTGGCAGACCCGAGGACATCGCCAATGCCTTCCTCTTCCTGGCATCGGAGGAAGCCTCCTATATCACCGGAGTCATCCTCCACGTAGACGGTTTGGCAAGAACCTAATACAGTGGCGAATTCCGATGGAATGAATTAGAAAACATTGATATCACAAAAAGAGGCTCTGTCTCACAAACAAGGCGAGACAGAGCTTGTATACCTTCGTCGCTAAACCAAGGTTTATCGTTCTGTTCGATTTCTGTATCGGGGCGAAAAATACCGGCTCGTTGTAAGCGGTATTGCTTGATAAAGCGGAAATCTTGAATGAAAACATAAAAGCTGAGACTGTCTCAA